>JBJDYH010000304.1:0-3607 GCA_051867135.1 Faecousia sp.
AAAATCAAGCTTTTCGGGCTTGCTTTTTCTTTTTTCCGCCTTTCTTTTTGCGGAGCTGTTTTGCGTCATAGTGATATCCAATCCTCCTGAAGTGAAGTTTTCGACGGTTCTTCAAATAAGAAAGCATGTGGCCAATGTATTGGAACAGGGAGTCTCCGTCAATGCCCATGACTGCCAGTACACCAAGGGGGAGCAGTGTCACTGTTGCCACGACAATTCGAATGGTTCCAGACAGAGGAATTACAAAAAGTATCGGATATCCTACCAGGATCAAAAGGATGACTGCTTCCACAGCATTCCTGGGCTCCAGCATACCGCCGAGGATTTTGCCGGAGTCTGTGTAGTTTGCCGGAATAGCGAAAATGTTGCTGTATTCTTTCTCATCCAAGGGGTTCACCAACCTATTCTGTAGATGGTCGCGGTAGTCGTAAACCGCCCGAGGCGAAGAGCCTCATTGTGGTCAGGAACAAAGATGTCCACCCGGTGAATGTCGTTCTCAATGCCGGAGCCACCCCGATCCTCAACCGTATACATGACACCGTTGATCATGATCTGTGTTCCAAAAGGATAATAGCTTGACATGGCAACCATTCCACGGGCTACAGGTTTCCCACTGGCCGTAATCCCATCTGCATTGATGCCGCAGCATTTGCTGCAGGCGCAATAATGGGTAACTTCCACTTCGATAGTATAAAGTCCTTCGCCCAAAGGATTGTCTGTGACAGCCGCGTCAAAATCTACATTCTTCGGACGCCGCAGAGCCAGACTCGCTTCGTAACCGGGAGAGTTTAATGTCACACCGCTGCCGCTGGTGGAATGTACCCACATGCGTTCTCCGTTCGCACCATAGCCTGCGAAGATCAGGACATGGCTCCATCCCTGGCCGTTCGAATCCTTCAGAAAGCCCAGGTCGCCGGGTAATAATTCGTCAGCGGTGATGGAATAGGATTCATCCCACTGATTCCAGGTACCTCCGTTCAGGCCCACGCCAACCGCCGTTTTATATGTCCAATCCGTAAAGCCGGAACAGTCCAGACCAAATGGTCGGATAGTTCCGGTCGAAGAAGAGCCAGCTGCTGTCACCAGCTTTGGGGTATTCCATTCGTCGTTCCAGCCCGCCGCAGACTTTCCGCCCCAGAAATAAGGCACCTTCCCAACCAGCGAAAGTGCTGTGGTCAGAATATGTTTCCGGGTTGCATTGCAGTTCTGGCTGTTAACAAAGGCGATGAGCTCTGCATCTGTCAGCGGAACCGCCTCTCCACTTCCCAAAGATCCATACAAAGTCTTTTTCAGTGCGTTGGCCATGTTCTGAATGGCTTCCCGATAGCTAATGCTGAATTGGTTGTATTGGGCGTTCAGATCCAGGTCAAAAGCGTTTGCGATCACGGTGTTGTCAAAGGGGTGGATCGTACACTCCACATACTTGACTGTTTCCATGGTCGGTTCTATTGTTTCTTTTCCTGCGTAGGAATAGTAAATCTCTGAACCTATGCCCACATTATATCTGCCGGAGTAGATAGGCACCGTCACTTCTACACGGTCATAAGTATCCACTTCGATAGGTGTATCACTGGTATGAACTTCATCCGGCAGATAGTAGATCCTGTTCACTAAATCAAAGCTGTATTGCGGAACGTCGTTGACAAAGCCCATCAGCTCCAGATTGGTTACTACCGAAACGGAGACGGGTTTATAAGTGGTATAGGTGGCCGGCACCAAAACCTCCGTCTCTTTACCCTCGGAGGTCACCGGGAACATAGCTGCGGCCACACTTTCCAGTTTTGCAATCATGTCCGCCTTGCTTGTGTTTTGCTGTTCCATCGAGGCGGAGTATGCGGCCAGTATATAGCAGACATCATAGCCCGCTGAAGACTGGGCGTAGTTGATCAGCGCATCCATCGAAAGATCATAATCATATTCACCTGCTTCGATGATTCGCTCTACCTCGGCCAGAGACAAGTCATAGGCTCTGTCCACCACATTGGATACCGCATCTGCTAAGTCGGTATAGACTGTCATAAGCGTGGTGCCTTCCTCAGGCTGCGTTCCGTTCAGACCAAAGACACCTTCTGCGACAATGGATGGAAGGGAAACGATCATAACAACCAGAAATGTGAGAGTGAGGCAGATACAGATCAGGATTTTAAACAGCGTGTGCCGCATGGCCCAGGCGGCAGACAGAATTGCACCCCAGGGACCGCCTGCAGCGGTTCCTGCAGCAATCTCCGCGGCAGCTTTTCCGCCTTCCGCGCCGGCCTTGACCGTTGCGGCGGCTGCGTTTGCGGCCGCTTCTGCGCCTTTCTTTGCAGCCTGTCCGGCGGTTTCCTGACCGGCCTGTTTTGCGGCTCTTGCCATCTGGCTGACTGCCTGACTGTAATTGTCCTGACCATCACCGATCTGTTGTTTTGTCGGCTCAGACATTGGTTTTCACCTCCTCTTTCTCAACAAAACAGAACAGCCGAACCGCTTTTTTTCGGATCGGCTGTTCTGTATATCCTTAACGTTTGCGTTTGGGTGCTTTTATGGGTTCATTGCGTCTTGGGGTGGGCTCTCCATAGCGGGCCGGGGTCTGCCTATACCTAACGGTTTCCACCGACACGGTGCGGACATTGTCCCCGTCGTACACCGGCTTGCCGCCTTCGTAGACCGGCTTGCGTTCTATGGCGGCATCACCGCGGATCGCATACCATTGTCCGCCCTTAACATCTTGGTAGACCTGGTAATCGCCGCGGGGAGGCGCAAACTGTGCCGTATCATAGAACATGGTACCGGACCCGTTATCGTGACGAACCTCGAAATGCCCGTCCTGCCGGCTGGAGCCATCCACAGACGCCACGTTCTGTTCATACCCGGGCATAAACGCCTGGAACTGCGCCTGATTATAGGCAAGCGCCGATTCTCCGGCTTCAAACTCCGGAACTTCGGCGCGTTGCTGCATGGCGTACCAGTCCACGCCATTGGCAGACTGCATAACGGTATGTGGTGCATCCGGTTCTTCGTAGAAAGCGCTGTTGTACCACATCGTATTTCCCCCGTCCGGTGAGCTTGCTTCGATGGTACCCTCTCCGACGGTTCGGAGCGTTGTTCCCTCCGGGGCATCCGGAAAAGCAGCAGCCACTTGCGGCGCTTCTGCTTGGCTTCCAGTGAAGGACGGCGCGTCATAGAATGCTCCGGCGCCCTCGCCGCTGGCCATTTGATACCACTGGCTCCCATCCTGGGCCGTAACCACAGAATGGGGCACATCCGGCTTTTCAAACTGGGACGCATTGAACATCTCTACCGCGGTCTCCTTACCGTCAGGGCCTGTCACCTTGGTGCTGATCTGCCCGCCGGTGATCTGCGTGTCAGACAGCTGATAGCCGCTCAACGGAGGGATGTAGTTGCCAAGACTGCGGTCCGCAATCTCTCCGGCAATACTGCCGGACACATTTGGCGTTCTTGACGCAACTGACGAAATAGATTCACCGCTAAGCGTCGCTCCGTTGCGCGCAGCAATGCCACCGAACGCACGGCCTACGAATCCAACCGTTCCGCCTGCGCCCATTCGGACACCACCATCGACAACCGCGTCGCGGACATAGCTGTTCCCTTTGAATCTGCTGGCAAA
>JBJDYH010000304.1:3707-7394 GCA_051867135.1 Faecousia sp.
GCTGCCCTGACCTGTTGTAAGCGAGCCTCCATTGCCGATAAACTGTCCCATCGACGAGTTGAAAGCCCGAAGGAACCAAACATTCATCACCAAAAGCAGAAGCTGCGATCCGACCATTCGGCACCAGCTTTTGAACACAGGTGATGTTGCCTTGGACGCCCCCATGGAATAGGCCAGCGGAGAAGTGTAACACAAGACTCCCACAACGATGTAGCGTTCAACTGTTTCCAACAGCAGTTTAAAATAATTCCAGCCCAGCGCAATTTCCAGAATGACCAACAGCAGTAGACCGACAATGGATACCGTTGCGATGATAGTCGTCAACCCGGTTGTCAGCGCCTGCTCAACGCCGGCAAAGGTGAAATCCTCCGCTGTCATGGACACTTCCATCAATGCTGTATAGGGCGCACGGGCGATATCCAGGACAACAGAAAAGATGGGTTCTGCATAGCCGATCAAAAATGCGAACAGTGCGCTTCTGGCTAACAAAACCCACGGATTTTCTGCCTCTGTGATCGGTCCGCCGAATACCCGGAACAGCTGCCATACCGTAATGAGGAAAAGAATTGCCCATGCCATATACTGCAAGATGGTAAATGCCTTGGTCAGGAAGGGAAAGTATTCCTCCATGGCTGTCATGTCTGTTCCCAACGCCTGTAAGAAAAGGCCGGAAACGGCATCCATCAATTGCGACATGATGCTGCTGACCCAGTTGATGACGCCTTCAAAGATCCAGTCGAGCAACGAACATCACCTCCAGTCTGCTCGACTGATAAATCAACCGGTGTAGTTGCCGCCGGCAATCAGGGGCTGCAGATAGGCGACGATGAAGCCCAGAGAGTTCAGAACGATCCAGGTCACAACAATGCGCTTCAGCCAGGATGTGGCTTCATCTACTGCCCGCTGGTTTCGCGAAATCATGCGGACCAGCAGCGCAATGGCAGCCGCGGTAACAGCCACAATTGTGGAAATCCCGACAAGCTGGCCATAGATGTCTTTCATAATCGAGGAGAAGCGATCCCAGATGGTATCAGCCATTACCGGCTGCACCGTGATCAGCATTGCCGAAACAGCGCCAACCAAAGACCAGTATGCTGTTTTCAGCTTCTGGCCACCTTTCTTGCGTTTACAAACCATACCAAATACCTCCTTTTCACAGATTCCAGGCAGTAAAAAAGCCGCCTCCGGAGTTGATCACTCAAGAAACGGCTTTCCTTTATGCCCGGTCCCAATTTGGGACGATACCAGTATAGCAGGTTTGTAATCCCGTGTCAGCCGCGCCCGCTTGCCTTTTTCTTGCCCTTTTACCGGCGCAAAAATGACACGGCGCATTAGTGCAGATTCTCCAGCAAAGTCAAAATTTCCAACCAGGAATCCAGCCCCTTGGTAGGCGCCGCCCAAAGCCGGAGGGAAAGGATATTAATCGCCTGATCGTGCAGGCGATAGTATTGCCGTGAAGAGAGATTCAGCCTGTATAGCTTTTCATTCAGTGTCAGCTGCTCCGGGGCGATATATGCCAGGTGGATCAGTTTATACAGCTTCTCTCCGTTGCCGGGCTTCTTCCGGAGAACCGTCAGCGCCTCATTGACCCGGTCCATCAACAACCGTGATTTTCTGATGCCTTCCATGCGCCCCTCCAGCTTTCGGTTTTCCATCGCCATTTCCACTTCAACCCGATCAATCAGTTCATCCAGGTTGCTGAATGGCTGATCCAGTTCTTCAGCAACAGTATCCGGGAAACACTCCAGCATCCAGGCAATATTCCTGTACTGCTTGAGCAGCATCAGGGTATTGTGATAGGCAGCTTTCTGCTTGTCCTGACGGGCCTTTTTGAGCTTCGCGTCATCAATGGTCTGATCACAAAGATATCCTCTTTCCGCGAGCAGTTCGATTACAGCACCCGTCTGCGTCTGTTCATTCTGATTTTGCTTAGCCATATGTAAAATTCTCCTTTGCAATTTTCGATAAGTCCACGGGCCAACATGGGCCTCGGATGTGATGTGCCTCCAAGACTTGTGGAGCTGAACAGGCATCGCCGCAGTCATATCCACAATTCTTACAATTCCAACACTGAGAAAAATACGCGCATATTATAGGAGCCGAAAGTGCAACGCGGCGCTCTCCGCTTTCTGCAAGCATGATAAGTCCCAGCATTTCCAGCACCTGTTTGCTGAACCATGCAACCATGCGGCTCATGTGCTCATGTTCGGATCCGCGCTTGCGCACATTTACCGCACAAATGCGTATTTCATTCAGAATACGCACTACCTCCTCCTGCGTTGGAAGTGAAACCTCTGCATCTGTTGGATACAGTTTATTGAAAATGAGGCAGCCAAAGGAACCGGGCAGACGGTACAGAGAGAAGACATCCCCATGCTTCTGAAAGAATCTCCATACCTTTGTCTTTTCCCAGCCCCAACGCTGACCCAGGGTTTCCAAAGTCAAAATCGCGCCATATTTCCCATACTGGGCAACCGGCGCCAAAAATGAGAACGCGTTTCTCGGATCGTTGGATACCGTATGGCACCAGAGATCCAGCCACGCATCAGCTTCTTCAAATCTGTAATGCTGCTCTGTCAGACGTTCTGTAATGTCACGCGGCAGACAGAGGAATCCATAGCCATCCGTGGCATATACGGCCCCGTTCATGCACTCCGCGCCGGAGCAGTTGACCACCCAATCGGTGATCTCATAGGTCAGATGCTTTGTCTTCGCATTCAGTTCAAAGTGAACATATCCCAGTTCAGAGAGAATCTGCATTGTCTCCAGAGCTTTCGCCCGGCTCCTGAGGCCCAGAATACTTTTGAGCCCAACGATGCCGCCTGACCACATTCCTGGCGTCACTGGATTAATGTAGCCGCAGTAGGATGCATTGCCTTTGCGGAATGCCGCCCGGGATGCCAGCCTGGCCCATGCGCCCATGATGCCCTTGCCCTCAGGCAAACGGCCTCTGAGCAGCTTGACCCACTGGTATTTTTGAAGACACTGCATGAGGGAACTCCTCCTTCTCCTGATTTTGGACATGAAAAAGGGCGACTTCCTTTCAGAAGCCGCCCGGCATAATTTGATTTTAAATTCGCACGGTCAAGCCGGCAATGTTATCGGTATGGACGCCTACGAGATACCAGTCATCCGCCATCTCGATCCGGGTGGGCACCCACTCCCCGTTGAGCTGTACATCCATTGTCGTACCGCAGTGGAGACCTCCATAGTATTCCTCTAGGCCAAACCGGATGTTCATCCGGCCGGTGTTCGTGTCCATAACGAGAGTTCCTTGTTTCATCTTCTCTTTCTCCTTCCTTGAAAATGAGAGAAGAGCCGACCCCAATGACGGGCGGCTCTTCCAGGTTAAAAACTCACAAATCGCAAATCTGCGTTTACACCAGCCCTCTCCATGGGCCAAGTGCTGCACGCTGTTTTATCCTTATATATCAATGTCAAACATAGCGAGAAGACGTTTGAATGTGTCCTGACCGTCAAGGCAGGTGTCGATCAGATAGCCTTTTTCATTCTCCCATTCGGCAAGACCGCGGTAGTAAAACGCCTTTTTCGCGTCTTCAATGATGAACGGTACGATGCCATAGTGCAGGCATTCCTTCAAGGCGATCAAGCGCCCGACTCTCCCGTTGCCATCCTGAAACGGATGGATGCTCTCAAAGTCGTGGTGAAAAGCAATAATATCATCGA
>JBJDYH010000305.1:0-7365 GCA_051867135.1 Faecousia sp.
CATTTAGAACCCGATTTTCGGCTTCCGAATATACCTATACCACCCCTCCCAAAATCGAGAGAAAAAGTCGTTGCGGCGCAACGACTTTTTGGGGTCTAAATGCGTGAAATGGCAGAGGGGTTGATACGATCTAGGGAGAAATGGTATTCCTGCTTATTTCTTTCGGTAGATCACAAGTGTGCCCTCAATTAACTTGTATGGCGCATAGCCGTTTTCCACCAACAGATTGACCAGGTTCTCAAAACCATTGCCTTCTCCGTTCACTGCATACTTTTTGAAATCGCTGTCAGCAGATATTTTCAAAACAACATACTGGGTTTCCAGCATATGCTCCAGCGAGCAATACCGCACATCGTATAGGATTTCCCGTTGAGACAGATACGTTGTGTAAAATGTTGTAGCAGACACAGAAGCTCCATCCGGAATTTCTGATAGCGCATCCCTTATATTCTGATAGAAGTCATTATAACGAACAGCTTGAACCGGATAGTGGATCGCCTTTGGAACCACGACCTTGTAAAAGCAAGCCACGCTGACAATAAACGCAGCTGCGAGGACAGTCACTCGCTGCCAATTGATCCTGATATCCGCCAGATTCACCACAGCAAGATACACCATAAATGCAGTAGAGCCGAAGGTGTACTGAAAGAAAATATCGTGCTGGTATTGGTAGTCAGACATCAGATTCACCAGTATATAGGGAATCAGCAGGATATATCGCTCGTATCGCCTTGTCAGCAGAGGCAGCCCAAGAAACGGAAGGAGTGTCATGGCAATGAAATACAGCTTTTCGGTATCTACGCATTCATAAACAGCTTTCATCGGATTCAGGATCACCGATTTGATAACGGTCAGCAGTGAGGATGATCCATCGTACATGAAGTTGCTATATCGGTAGGTCATCACACCGTCACCGCTTTTCGCAAGATACCCAGTGACCAGGAAGAACCAGCCAAGGGAGATGGCAAGCATTATGATTCCAGTGATGAGATTACTTGTATCCATTTTTTTGAAGTGCAGAACCGTTTTGACGATGAGCCACAGGGCAATGATGGCTACATAAACGGCAGCATCTTCTTTAACCATCAGCGTCAGGATGGCGGCAATCCCGGTGACAACCGCATTCTTTCGGTCTATGCCATAGAACAGCCACAGGAGCAAGGGCGTGAGGAAGCAGTTTTCGTGAATATCATAGCTGGTGCCGCCGGAGTATGCTGGGTAAAGGAGGAACACAGCACAGATCAGTGTCCGCTGCGGGCCGGTCAGGTTATGGTACTTCCCAATCTTCCAAAGGGGAATCACTGCTGATGTAATAACCGCGGCTTGAAGAACCTGCAAGGTAGCAGGTGTGGGAACCAGAGCGTAGAAAGGCAGCAGCAGATAGTAGATTGGTGACACATGAACGGCAAAGTGGGATAGCAGGCCGTCCCGCTCCATCGTAGTCATGGGCAGACCGGATTCCTTCATATTGAAAAACATTTGGCAGAAGATTCCGAAGTCGAAGGTCGGCGTACTGAAGCTGTAAACCCGCCCCACCGTCCAGGCGCTGACGAACAGGAAGAATGCAATAGACAATCCCACGGTGATCCACAGCCAGACTCTATGTGCTTGCTTTGGCCTGGAATCAGGCTCCGGCTGCCTGTCCCATCCGCAGAAACCAAAGACGACAAGGAATACCAGAACCAGAATGCATATCGCAAGGAATGCCCAAGTAAAAGATGCCCGCAATGCGGCAATCGCCAGGATTCCGAATACGCCAACGATGACCCATCGCTCGACCTTGGCAGTGTTCACAAATCGGGAGATTACGGACAGGAGAAGCATTCCTCCACAGGCGACTGCAATGACCCGGATAAGGGACATTTGCGCCAGTCCGTCCAGCCTTGCCAAATCCCGCAGCGCACCCGGCAGGCGTAGATATTCAAGCATTACCGCAAACAGCCAAGAAAGGATTATCTGACGAACGACTCCTGAAACATATCTCTTTTGCAGAGACAGAGATTTTTGTCTAAGCATAACAGCACCCCCTGTACCAACCATAGTACAGAGGGTGTCTTTCAAAAGAGCCGACAGAATTCTTACAAGTTTCTTTCAGTTTTTGGCAGCTCTACGATGGCGCTGAATTGGTCGCCATCTACAGCTACATGGAATTTGCCGCCCACGGATTCCGTATAGGTCTGGGCAATCGCCAGACCCAAACCGCTTCCCTTTGTTGACCGGGCCTTATCACCACGGGCGAAACGCTGCATAATCTCATCAGGCTTGAAGTCCATCTCGTAGGAGGCTGTGTTCATCATGCGAATAAGGTAGCTGCATTCCGTTTCCTGGACCTCCAGATAGATCCGGGTGCCTGTAAGCGCATATTTGATCGCATTGCCCAGCAGGTTGGCAAACACCTGGTGCATCCTGGCTCCGTCCGTTACAACGGGGATGGAATCGGATGCATAACTGCGCCGCACAGAAAGTCCGGCATTTGTGAGCTGATCGTCAAACAGCCCCGTGGTCTGTTCCAACAGGCGGATCAGATCAATTTCTTCCTTCTTCGCTTCGATGACGCCGCTGGAAACCTTGGTGAGTTCAAACAGGGATTCCACGAGATCGCTCATATAGCCCGCTTTTTGATGTAGGCGGTAGAGCTGTTCCTGACCCTCCGGTGACAGAGTTTCCTTTTGCAGGAGCTCACTGTAACCGAGAATGGCAGTCAAGGGAGTACGCAAATCGTGGGAAACATTGGAAATCAGCTCCACCTTGAACCGTTCGCTGGTAACGGCGGTACGGACTGCTTCTTCATGTTGGGCCTGCACGTCAAGAAGCTGGGCTTCCGTTTGAGCAAAGGCACCATCACCAACAGTGATCGGCAAACCTCGTTGAAAGCTGCTAAGCTGCTTTTTGAAATGCTCCAGGTCAGCGCCGTACTTCCATAAACAGAGGAAGCCAAATACCGTCGCAGCAATGAAACCCCAAAAGGAAATCTCGTTTAGGCTTCCGTATCTTGCGAACCAAATCGAATGATAGCCGATGCCAGTCAGCGCCAGAATGATCCATCCAGCAAAAACAAGTAAGGATATCTGTGGTTTCGGCGAGCGCTTTGCAATGCGATGCACCAAACACCAGGACAAGGAGAACTTTGCCCGTATCCATCCCCACAGTTCGCGAAGGGCAAACAGAACAGTAAAACCTGTGAGGATATTTGCATAAGTGGTCAGGGTTATAAAGGTTGAAGTCCACAAAATGTAGTCCATATTTTGCAGCGTGTCATATGCTGTGCTTCCAATGGCTGCAAGCATGCTGACACCATCAGGCCCGAGAATCGGCGCAGTTTGCCAGAAGCCAACAACGGCGATACCTGCGGACGCGGCGGACGCAAAGCAGAGCAGGAATCCAAGAAACTTACTGCCGCCATTCGCCTCATCCGCTTCTTCATCAGCGGGGATTGTTTCACTGGGCATGTATGAAGTTGTCCATTCTTCGGCAGGGGCGGAAGTCGGTATAACTGTAGCATAAATTGTAGCTTCTGTGGCGCTGACATGTGTCGGAGCGTATGTTGTTTCCACAATGCCGTTTTTTTCCGGGGACCTCTGCGCCATCCGATACCCGAATGTCCAGCAGACCGCAGCCAGCAGGAGTAGACAACAGGCGATGCCATTACGGCGCTTCAAAGACATATCCAATCCCCCAAACAACTTTCAGATATTCCGGCTTCTTTGGATTGATCTCCAGTTTTTCGCGGATACGGCTGATGTGCACCATGACGGTATTTTCCACGGCGTAGGCATCACTTTCCCAGACTCGCTCGTAGATTTCCTCTGCAGAGTACACCCGCCCCGGATTGGACATCAGCACTTGCAAAATTTTGAACTCCGTCGCGGTAAGTCGAACCGCCTCACCTCTGACGACAAGCTGCTTCTTGGCGGTGTCCAGAACGATATTGCCGACTTGAATTTGATTTTCGGATTTGGTTTCCCGGATAGAACCCAGGGCATCATAGCGGCGAAGCAACGCCTTCACCCTGGCAAGCAGTTCCTGCTGATAGAAGGGCTTTACCAAATAATCGTCCGCTCCGGCTTCCAGCCCAAGTACCCGGTCCGAGCCTTCCGCCTTAGCGGACAACATCAGGATCGGTACATTGTTGTTCTGCCGAATTCTCATGGTGGCGATGATGCCGTTGCACTGGGGCATCATCACATCCATGATAATGAGATGTGGGTGCTTGGTATTTACGATCTGGCAGGCGGCTTCACCGTCATGGGCGGTGAGCACCTGATAGCCTGCCTGTTTCAATGCGGTTTCGATAATATTCACAATCGAGAAGTCATCGTCAACCACCAGGATTTGATATGTATCCGCCATGAGAGATTCCTCGCAACAAAGTAAAAGTATAAGAAAAAATGTTGGCTGCGCATCATTAGCGTCAGTGTACCACATTTCTGAGACAAACGCAACTTAAATGGTCAGGTTAATTAGGGCGTGTTCTTACAGCGATTATCAAATCAGCATGACGATCAGAAATGCAACCGATTTTTGAGATGTTGAACTGGCTTTCCAACTCGATATTTCTCCATAAGCGATTCAAAGAATCGCGCAGCCGCAGTCCGAAGGCCTGCGTTCACCAGGGCTTGGGGCAGCGCCTCAACAAGCAGAAAAACCATTCGTTCCGTGGAAGCGGAATGGATGGTTTTTCGCATCTGTAATACAGATGCATTGCTTGCTATTATGACATATGAAAAATCAATTCTGCAAATAAGGCTAGAGATTTTGGTTCAATGAAAAAACTTGTGTGATTGGTAGGCCAACCGACAAATTGGTGTATACCGAGCAACCCCTGTAGGGTGCGGGCATGACCGCACCGCCACGTTTCGTCTACAAAGCGGTGGGTTTTCCCGTAAAACGTTACCACTCAATCCCGTAAAGTTTGCGGTGCGGTCATGCCCGCACCCTACGGAGGGCGTGGCTGGAAGCTACAAACACCAATTTGTCTGGCAGCAGAAGCTTTCGGTCAATAGGAGATTTCTGAATCCTGCGCCCCGGGGAACGTGGGCAAGGGAATGGAACACGCAAACACACAAACTTTTTCATTGAGGCGAGATTTTTCCAAATAATCCGATAATTTCCCGATTTTATATTGCAAAACTCTATTTGAAAAGATATAATGTAAAGGTCAGTACGAGCAGTCAGATCAGACTTTAAATGGTTCACAGAAATGTGGGCGGCATCGTATCTTCGGATATGGATGATTTTGTTTGCGGCACATGCCTCCCCCCTAGTGACTCGATATGCATGTACATAACACATCCGACTTTCGGTCGTGAAATGAGTTGCAAGTGTGTGTCAGTATGAGATGTTATAGTGTCGAAACGATATAGACAGAACAGACTAGAGCAATTTGGTTTGGGAAGTCGGATTTGTGCTGGTGCGAAAATGTGATACAAGGCTGCATAGTTCCTTTGTTATTGGCGGAATGGGAAGTCCCTCCAGCTGCAGATGGGGGCCAATAATAACAAAGGAGGTGAGTTCGTGAAAAAGGCGGACAACCCTGTTGTCATTGTTAAAGGTGACAACAACGATGTGGAAGTTAAGGTTAATGTTACCAATACTTCTTCTAATACCCCTGCTGCGATTGCAATTGCGCTTGGCGTTTTTGCAGGAGCAGCCGTACTGGCTGTATCACTATGCTGTCCTGAATTGCTTGCTGATTTTGTCCGTTGGCTGATCAGTACAGCAATTGGTGGCTAACACCAGCACATTTTTTATGAATAGAGGTGTCTTGCCTTTGACATATTCAGATTGTCCATTATATGGACTGCAATCAAAAAAGAAACTGAAATATTTGTTGTACATAGAGGACAGCAAGCTATTCAAGCAAGATTACATCGCATCATTGGTTTCCCCTTACATTGATAAAACAGGGAAGCCACGGTTAATTGAACCACCTTGTGAGGAACTCAAAGCCATACAGAAACGATTGAAAAAAATGTTGGGCACAATTTCTGTTCCTGATAACGTCTTTTCTGGTATTAAAGGTCGATCATATGCAGACAATGCAATGATGCATATTGGAAGCAACCGAAGAAATCTTTTTAAAATTGATTTGACGGCGTTCTTCCCCTCAATCAGCAGAGAGACAGTCTATCGGTTCTTTTTCGAAGATTTGCAGTGCTCTCCTGATGTGGCACAAATTCTTACAGACCTTACGACAATTGATTTGGAAAAATCCAAGACTAATAGCCTTGAAGATATATATCGTTTCTTAGAATCAAAAAAGGTGCCTTGCAAAAACCATTTGATTTCAGGTGCACCGACCAGCCAGATAATGTCATATCTGGTAAATCACCATATGTTTGATGAGATGCAAAAAGTTGCAGATAAGAATCACATAACTATGACAGTCTATGTGGACGATGTGACATTTTCTAGTGAATGCTGGATTTCACACAACTTCGAAGAAAAAGTTTTTTCGATTGTTCGGAAATACGGATATCATATTTCAAAATCTAAAGTAAAGAGATATACAAAACTATATCCTAAGCTGGTGACAGGTGTAGTGATTGATCCTTCTGGACAACCGGTTATTAAAAATTCACTAAGAGAAAAGATTATCAATCAATATAAGCACCTACTTGTTCAACCAGAGGATATGGAAGGCAGGCAACGATTAAGGGGATTGCTGACAGCTGCGCGACAAATATCTCCTAATTCTTTTCCCAGTATATACAGGTTCGCATACTCGTCTCCCAAGGAAATATGAGATTTATAAAAATAGCAAGCAATGCATGTGCGGCCACAAACCTTGTTGCGACAAAAGTCGCAAGCAATGCTTATGGCGCGCCATATGCGAAAAACGCTCATTTCTGCTTCGGCAGACTTGAGCGTTTTCTGCTTGTTGGGAAGTATCCCAAGCCCTTTGAATCACAAGTTCCTTGTGAGCTGCGCACCCTGCGGGCGCTTGAGTTTTGTTCGTGAACCCCTATGAAAACAATGATGTTATGTCAATTTAAGATTGACTTCATATGCGATATAGGGTATACTAATCACACAAAGATCAGGAGGTGACAGCTATGAATACCATCGGAGTACGGTTGCGGGAACTGCGTCAAAGCGCGAAGCTGTCTCAGGCAAAGGTTGCAGCCATTGTGGGTTCCCGGCAGTCGGCGGTTGCTCGATTTGAAAGCGGCGAGGCCCATGTCCCGGCGGATGTGATGGTTCGGTATGCGGACTATTTCGATGTTTCCCTGGATTACATTTTTGGTCGCACGGACAAGCCCCAGGGCAAGCTGTATGAGGGAAAAATGAAAATCGAAAAGGTCTATCCGGAGATGGACAAGTTCATCGAGATGTGCTTTGACCCCGGCTCTCCCATCAATGAGC
>JBJDYH010000306.1:0-70991 GCA_051867135.1 Faecousia sp.
GCATCGATCCTCTGGAAATGATTGATAAGTACGGCTGCGATGCCCTGCGTATGAATATGGTTACCGGCAACTCTCCCGGAAACGATATGCGTTTCTATGTGGAGCGTTGTGAGGCTATGCGTAACTTCGCCAACAAGCTGTGGAACGCCAGCCGCTATGCTATGATGAACCTGAGCGAGGATGCCGTGAATGAGCTTCCTGAGCTTAGCAGCCTGACCATTGCTGACAAGTGGGTTTTGTCCAAGCTGAACAGCCTGATTGCAGAGGTTACTGAAAATCTTGAGAAGTACGAGCTGGGCGTTGCCGTTCAAAAGGTCTACGACTTCCTGTGGGACACCTACTGCGACTGGTATATTGAGCTGACCAAGGCACGGCTGTACAGCGAGGACGCCGCCCAGAAGGATACCGCTCTGAAGGTGCTGGTATATGTTCTCGATCAGACCCTGCGTTTGCTGCACCCCTTCATGCCCTTCATTACGGAGGAAATCTGGCAGAGTCTGCCCCACGAGGGAGAGGCTTTGATGGTTGCTCAGTGGCCCCGGTTCCGTGAGGATTTGGTATTCGCTACTGAGGAGAGCCACATGGAGTCCGTCATGAATGCCATTCGCGCCATTCGTAACCGCCGTGCGGAAATGAATGTTCCGCCCAGCAAGAAGGCTGCTCTGTATGTTCTGGCGAACGATCCCCAGATTTACGCTGAGGGCGAAGGATTTATCCAGCGTCTGGCTTATGCGGATAGTGTAACCATTCTGGATGCAGAGCCTGCAAACCTGGATGGCATGGTTTGCATTACTACCGGCGACGCAAAGCTATATATTCCTATGGGTCAGCTTGTGGATGTGGCTAAGGAGTTGGAGCGTATTGGCAAGGAGCTTGCCAAGGCTCGCCAAAACTTAGCAATGCTGGAAGGGAAGCTTTCCAATGAGAAGTTTATCTCCCGTGCCCCCGAAGCTGTTGTCAATGCGGAGAAGGAAAAGGCCGCCAAGGCACGCAGCCTGATTATGCAGCTTGAGCAGAGCGAAGCATCCCTGAAAAACCTGTAATCAGAGCTTCTTTAGCACAAATAGCGGTGCAGATTTTTGCACCGCTATTTAATTTATGTATTTTCAAAAACAGTTCTGGCATTTTAAGCTTTGCTGTGTTATAATAATTCGAAAACTTGTCTGCATTTATTTCATGCAGAGCTTTGAGGTGAAGAATGTGAGCCAGGAGTTTGAGCATCAGAATCAGAATACTACCCAGCATAGTCCACAGCACCGGAAAGGACGGAAGGAGAGCAAGGCCGCAACCTTTGGCAAGACTGTATTGCTGTATTTGCATGATGTCGTATATTTGCTCGCTGCTTTTCTAATTGTTTTATTGGTTGTGTTTCGGGTTGTGGTGGTATCCGGCCCTTCTATGAAAAGTACCCTTCTGGATGGGGATAACCTGCTTGTTCTGTCCAGCACTTTTTGCGGAAAACCTGAATATGGCGATATTGTAATTGTCAGCAAGGAGTCCTTCCGTAATGGCAGCCCCATTGTAAAGCGGGTAATTGCTACCGAGAATCAGTGGGTAAATATCCAAGACGGCAAAGTTTATGTGGGAAATGACTTGGAAAACATGGAGCTTCTTGAAGAGAAATATACCAACGGCGCTGCTACTCGGGGAATTGATGCAAGCGTAAAATTCCCGATACAGGTGCCCAGCGGGTGTGTTTTTGTCATGGGCGATAATCGCGGTAATTCTACAGACAGCAGAAGCAGTTCCATTGGAATGGTGGATGAGCGGGAGATTATCGGCAAGGCCTTCTTCCTTGTAATACCCGGAACCCATGGGGGAACGACAAGCCGTGATTTTAGCAGATTTGGAGTGTTGGATTGATGCAGGGTAACATGAATATTCAATGGTATCCGGGTCACATGACAAAAACCCGGCGGCAGATGGAAGCAGATCTGAAGCTGGTGGATGCTGTCTGTGAAATCGTGGATGCCCGCATCCCCATTTCCAGCCGAAATCCGGATATTGATGCTATCTGCGGCAATAAGCCAAGAATTATTATTCTCAACCGTATGGACCTTGCAGACCCTGCGGCTACCAAGCAATGGGCTGCGTATTTCCGCAGCATGGGCATTGCTGTTGTCGCCTGCGACTGCAAGAGCCGCAAGGGTATCAACGGCTTTGTGCCTGCGGTGCAAAGCGTTTTGCAGGAGAAAATTCAGCGCAATGCGGCAAAGGGCATGAATAAGCCTGTAAAAATTATGGTAGTGGGTATTCCCAATGTTGGTAAGTCCACTTTTATCAATCAGATTTCCGGCAGAAAAGGCGCAAAGGCGGAAAACCGTCCCGGCGTTACCCGAGGTAAGCAGTGGGTTACGGTAGACCCTACCTTGCTGCTTCTGGATACCCCCGGTATCCTGTGGCCGAAATTTGAAGACCCCAATGTGGGTATGATGCTGGCCTATACCGGCGCAGTCAAAGAAGATGTAATCGATTTGGAAGAGCTGGCTTCCCGGTTGATGGAGCTGCTTTATGCCCGCTATCCCGATGCGGTAAAGGCTCGCTACAATATTGATATAGCGGAAGGCACCCCGGGATATGAAATTCTGGAAGAGGCCGGCCGCAAACGGGGCTTTCTCATGGCAAGAGGTGAAATCAACACAGAGCGCATGGCTAAGGTGTTGGTAGACGAGTACCGCAGCGGCAAATTGGGTAATTTCACCTTGGAATCCCCGGAGGATATTGGATGAAGCCCATGGATATGTGGAAAATCGAAGGGGAGTTTTTTGACAAGGGATATCATGTAATATGCGGCGTAGACGAAGCAGGGCGTGGCCCGCTGGCCGGGCCGGTTTGCGCCGCTGCGGTAATTCTACCTGCCAATCTTGAGATTCCCGGGCTGAATGATAGCAAAAAGCTTACGGATAAGCGGCGCAGAGAGCTTTTTCCAATCATTCAGGAAAAAGCCCTTGCTTACGGCATCGGCCTTGCTGACCATAAGGAAATAGACGAGATCAATATTTTGCAGGCTACATTTCTTGCTATGGAGCGGGCGATTTCCCAGCTTAGTATCCGGCCGGATATGGCTCTGATTGATGGTAACCGGGCCAAAGACTTTGGCATCCCTGTGCAGACGGTAGTAAAAGGGGATAGCCTTAGCGCCAGCATTGCCGCCGCCTCTATTTTAGCAAAGGTAACGAGAGATGATATCATGCTGGAATTGGCGAAAAAGTACCCCGAGTACGGTTTTGAAGTGCATAAAGGTTATGGCACAAAGGCGCACTATGAAAAGCTTACGGCCTTTGGCCCCAGCGAGATTCACCGCATGACATTTTTGAAAAAGTTTTATGGGACGAAATAATCTGGTAGGTGCATGGGGAGAAGCCCTTGCGGCGGAGTATTTGCGGAAAAAGGGCTATCAAATCCTAGCCCGCGGCTATCGCTGCCGCTACGGGGAGATTGACTTGATAGCTCGGCGCAAAGGGGTTCTTGCCTTTGTGGAAGTAAAGCTGCGTAAAAATGACAATTTTGCGCAGGCAAGAGAATATGTTTCTTTTGCAAAGCAAGATCGGCTGAGAAAAACAGCGTCTATGTATTTGGCGGAGGCTGCTTCCGAACTTCAGCCGAGATTTGATGTAGTGGAGATTTATGCACCGCAAGGTGTGGATACGATTAAGCCGGCGATCAATCATTTGGAAGGTGCTTTTGAATGAATTTTCCTGTATTTGATTTACATTGCGATACTGCCTATGCCATGCTGGGCCGTGACGGCGCGGAAGATAAGGCGCTCAGAGCGAACGACTTACATATAGATTTGACGCGAGCTGCCAAACTTCCGGGTTACTGTCAATGCTTTGCCTGTTTCACCACGCCTTATATGGAAAAATGGGGAGACGGGAGCGCCCAAAGGGTATTTGAAAGAGAATTACAGGGTATTCTTTCTCAGTTGGAAAAGAATACAGACCTGATTAGAAAAGCTGAAAAGCCTTCCGACATTGAAAAAAACCGGGAAGCAGGTATTATGTCCGCAATCCTGACCATAGAAGGGCCAGCGGGATTTGATTACGATGCTGCCCGTTTGGAAGAGCTGTACCGCATCGGTTTTCGTATTACTACCTTGGGCTGGAATGAGAGTAACCCTTTGACCGGTTCTCATCAAACCGGGGGTGGTCTAACGGAAAAGGGAAGAGCCTTTGTGAAAGAAGCCCAAAGGCTGGGTATGCTGATTGATGTAAGCCATATCAGCGACGAAGCTTTTTGGGATATTATGGATATTACCCAGGCCCCCATTGTGGCGACCCATTCCAACAGTCGGGCGGTTTGCGGCGTGAGTCGAAATCTTACCGATGAAATGTTTTCAGCGATCTGCCGCACGGGCGGCGTTGCGGGACTGAACCAATATACGGATTTTGTCGCCCCCGAGGCAGACATTCCGGCTGCTTGCGCTCATGTACTTCATTTTTTGGAGCTGGATCCTGAGGGTAAGCATATTGCGCTTGGCGGCGATTTGGACGGCTGTGAAATGCTGCCTAAGGGCTTCCAAGGCGTTCAGGATTACCCGGCTTTGGCCCAAGCTCTTGGAAATCTTGGGGTGAGCGATGAAATTCTTATGAATATCTTCTGGCGTAACGCCATTGGAGTGATGGAAAATGCTGTATGTAACCACTCGAAATGAATATGACGCGTTTACAGCCCTTCGCCCATTGGGGCAGGGAAGAGGCCCTGACAGAGGGCTGTTTGTTCCTTTTCGGATGCCCCGTTTTTCGCGGGAGGAAATCGCGGCGCTGAAAGACAAGGGCTTTAGCCGATGTGTGGCAGATATTCTCAATATTTTTTTCAATGCCAGGCTGGATTCGTGGGATGTGGACTTTTGTATAGGCAGATACCCTATCCGAACGGTAGCCCTTACGCACAAGGTAATTCTTGGGGAGGGCTGGCACAATCCTGATTATGATTTTTCCAGAGTGGTACGCAACCTTTCTTCCAGAATTCGCGGCATTGAAGATACCAACGGCTTTTCTACCAACTGGGCTTGGATTACTGTGCGAATTGCAGCTCTGTTCGGCTTTTTCGGAGAACTTTACCGCCAGAATGCGGTGACTCCTGAGCAGGTAGTGGATGTAGCTATGCCCTCCGGTGACTTTGCCGGCCCTATGGCAGCTTGGTATGCCAAGAAAATGGGCCTTCCCATCGGCAAAATTATTTGCTGCTGCGATGAAAATGATGCTGCTTGGGAGCTTTTGAAAAATGGCGCAGTTTATCCCAACCCCGGCATGAACATTCCTTCTGACTTGGAGCGTTTGATTTCCGCTGTTTGCGGAGTAGAAGAAGCTCTTCGTTACGCTTCCTGCATGGAAAACGGCTTGAGCTATACCCCTGCTCCCGGGCATATTGCCCGGCTTCGGGAGGGAATGGAATGCGCGGTAATCAGTTGGGAGCGTCGCAGCAATATTATTGCTAGTGTATATACTACCAACGCCTATATTATGGATCCCGGTTCCGCCATGGCCTACGGCGGCTTGCAGGACTATCGCAGCGCTTCCGGCACAGGGCGTTGCGCATTGATTCTGTCGGAAAAATCTCCTGTTTGTTCTGCGGACACAGTCTCCGATGCGCTGGGGATTACCATTCGGCAGCTTAAAGAAAGACTGAATTTGGCGTAAAGAGGTGAGCAAATGGCGCTGTATGCCATCGGCGACTTACATCTTTGCTTGGGTGCGCCCAAGCCAATGGATATATTTGGCGGAGCATGGGTCGGGTATATGGACAAGCTTCGCCAAGGCCTTTCGGTAATCGGTGCGGAGGATACTACGGTGCTTCTCGGTGACCTTTCTTGGGCTCTGGGGCTGGATGGAGCAAAGGAGGACTTCTCTTTTATCAATGATATCCCCGGCAGGAAGATTATCTTGAAAGGCAACCATGATTATTGGTGGAGTACCGCCGCAAAGTTTTATAAGTTCTGCGGGGAACATGGCTTTGAAAACCAGTATATTCTCAACAATAACCATTATGTTTACGAGGATTGGGCAATTTGCGGCACTCGTGGGTGGTTTTTTGAGGAAGAGCGTGGTGGGGAGCATGACGAGAAGGTTTTCAGGCGAGAGCTGATGCGGCTGGAAGCATCCTTAAAATCCGCAGGGGATATGGAAAAAATCGTATTTCTCCATTATCCGCCCAAATACAAAGGGTATGAATGTCCCCAGATTTTGGAGCTGCTGGAAAAGTATCAGGTTCGCAGATGCTTTTATGGCCATTTGCATGGCCCCAGCCATGGTCTTGCCTTGGAAGGTCTTTGGAACGGTGTTGATTACCGGCTTGTTTCCGCAGATCGGCTAAATTTTCGTCCTTTTCGGGTAATTTAACAGATTTTTTATAGAAAAATAGTGGACAAACCCCGCTTTCTCTGTTAGAATAAGCTGGTTGTAAAATAATTTGAAAGGCTGGTAACACAGCCAAATTTTAGGAGGATAAACATGAACATTAAGAGCGTTGAGAAAAACGGCAATCAGGCAACTGTTGTTGTTGAGATCGACAAGGAGCTGATGGAGTCCGGCGTAAACAAGGCTTACCTGAAGGCTCGCAAGAATATTATGATCCCCGGCTTCCGTAAGGGCAAGGCTCCCCGGAAGATGATTGAGTCTCTGTACGGTGCCCATGTATTTTATGAAGACGGTCTGGAAGAAATCTTCCCCGAGGTTTATGATTTTGCCATTGCCAGCCAGGACTTCAAGGCCATTGGCCGTCCCAGCCTTGCGGATATGCAGATTGCCGATGACGGCATCGTTACCCTGACTCTGACCACCGAGACCTATCCTGAGGTTACTCTGGGCCAGTACAAGGGTCTGGAAGTTGAGAAGAACGAGGTTTCCGTTTCCGATGAGCAGGTACAGGCAGAGCTGGACCGCATGGCTCAGAATGTTGCTTCCACCGAGAATGTTGACCGGGCCGCCGAGATGGGCGATACTGCCAATATCGACTTTGAGGGCTTTGACAACGGCGTTCCCTTCAACGGCGGCAAGGGCGAGGGCTTCGACCTGAAGCTGGGTTCCGGCTCTTTTGTTCCCGGTTTTGAGGAGCAGATCGTTGGCATGAATGTGGGCGAGGAGAAGGACATCGACATTACTTTCCCCGAGAATTACCACGCCGATCTGGCCGGTAAGAGCGTTGTTTTCCATGTTAAGCTGAACAATCTGACCGTTACCGTAGTTCCCACTCAGGACGATGAGTTTGCAAAGGATGTTTCCGAGTTCGACACTCTGGAGGAGCTGAAGGCCGATGTTCGTGCCAAGGCTGTGGAGAAGGCTGAGAAGGAGGCTGCCAAGGCTTTTGAGCAGGCTTGTGTAGAGAAGGCTGCCGAGAATGTGGAGCTGGAGATGCCCAAGGCTCTGGTTGACGCTGAGCTGGACAACCAGATGGAGCGTTTTGCTTATCAGCTTCAGATGAGCGGCTACTCCATGGAGCAGTATGCGAAGATGATGGGCGGCGATGTGAACACCATGCGCAATGCTTTCCGCCCCGCTGCCGAGAAGCAGGCTAAGATCAATGTAACCCTGACCAAGATTATCGAGACCGAAGGCATCACCGTTTCTGACGAAGAGATTGACGCCGAGTATCAGGAACTGGCTAAGGAGTACTCTCTGGAGCTGGACAAGGTCAAGGGCATGGTTCCCGTGGCTGAGATTAAGGCAAGTCTGGAGACCCGCAAAGCTGTGAAGTTGATTACTGAGTCCGCTGTTGCCGTTGCACCCAAGCAGGAAGTAGCCCCTACCGAGGAATAACTTTCTGCGTCAATGGTTAGAATGTTTCAAACCCTGAAAGGAGACATGACCATGAGTTTCATCCCTTATGTTGTGGAGCAGACCAGCCGCGGAGAACGCAGCTACGATATTTTCTCCCGGCTGCTGAATGACCGTATTATTTTCCTGTCCGAGGAAGTAAACGACACGACCGCGAGCCTGGTTGTTGCCCAGATGTTGTTTCTGGAAGCGCAGGATCCGGATAAGGATATTCAGTTTTATATTAACAGCCCCGGCGGCAGCGTAACTGCCGGCATGGCAATTTTTGATACCATGCGCTATATCAAGTGCGATGTTGCTACCATCTGCGTAGGTATGGCAGCCTCTATGGGTGCTTTCCTGCTCAGCGCAGGCACTAAGGGCAAGCGTATGGCGCTGCCCAATGCGGAGATTATGATTCATCAGCCTTCTGCCGGTACTCAGGGTCAGATTACCGATATGGCTCTGCACCTGAAGCGCTTGGAAAATGTGAAATCCCGCATGAACCGCATCCTCGCTGAGAATACCGGCAAGAGCGTGGAAGAGGTTACCGCTGCCTGCGAGCGTGATAACTTTATGACCTCCCAGGAGGCTGTGGAGTTTGGTTTGATTGACCGGGTTCTGGAGCGCCATTAATTATTTAGAAAGGCGGTAAAAGCTTTCATGGCAAAAAATGAAGACCAGCAAATTCGCTGTTCTTTCTGCGGAAAGAATGAACGGCAGGCCCGGCTGATTGCCGGTCCCAATGGCGTATATATTTGCAGTGAATGCGTAGACGCCTGTAAAGACCTTCTTGGGGAAATTTCGTTTGAGTCTCAGAGTGAATATACTTCCAATGAAGAGGTAGTCACTCAGGATCAGCTTCCTACCCCTGCGCAGATCAAGGCTTATATGGATAACTACATCATCGGTCAGGAAGACGCAAAGATTGCCCTTGCCGTTGCGGTGTATAACCATTATAAGCGTATTTATTTGTCTACCGACTCGGATGTAGAGCTGCAAAAGAGCAATATTCTGCTGATCGGCCCTACCGGCAGCGGTAAGACCCTTTTTGCCCAGACCTTGGCAAAGTTTCTGCATGTACCTTTTGCCATTGCCGATGCGACGACCCTGACGGAAGCGGGTTATGTGGGAGACGATGTGGAAAATATTCTCCTGCGTCTGCTGCAGGCTGCCGACTTTGATGTGGAGCTGGCGGAGCGGGGCATTATTTACATTGACGAAATGGATAAAATCGCCCGCAAGAGCGAGAATACCTCCATTACCAGAGATGTATCCGGCGAGGGCGTTCAGCAGGCTCTGCTGAAAATTTTGGAGGGTACCGTCTCCAATGTGCCGCCTCAGGGTGGCCGTAAGCATCCCCAGCAGGAGACCATTCCCATCGACACCACCAACATCCTCTTTATCTGCGGCGGTGCGTTTGATGGTCTGGATAAGATCATCGGCAGCCGTACAGAAAAGTCCGCTATTGGCTTTGACGCTCCGGTGGAGAGCAAAAAGCAGAAGGATCTTGGCAAGGTGTTTGCTCAGGTTCAGCCTCAGGATTTGATGAAATTTGGCATTATTCCCGAGCTGGTTGGTCGCATGCCTGTGATTACTACATTGCAGGATTTGAAAAAGGAAGACTTGGTACGCATCCTGGTAGAGCCGAAAAACGCCCTTACCCGCCAGTATCAGGAGCTTCTTCGTATGGATTCTGTAGAACTGGAAATCCAGCCGGAAGCGCTGGAAGCGGTTGCACAAAAGGCGATTGACCGTCAGATTGGTGCCCGCGGCCTGCGTTCGGTTATGGAGAAAATCATGCTAGGCATTATGTATGAGATTCCCTCTGACCATACCATTCGCAAGGTAATCATTACTGCGGAGTGTGTGGAGGGTGGAAAACCCATCATTGTCCGGGATAACGGTTAAGGCATAGACCCTGCTGCAAAAAATAAAGTTTTCTGGAAGGGGGTAGGCATTCTGCCCCCTTCCTTTGCACTTAGATAAAGGAGATCATCATGGGCGAACCCATTTACACCGAAAATATACCCGTTATACCCCTGCGTGGCGTAACGGTTTTCCCTGATCAGACGGTTCATTTTGATATTGGAAGGATAAAGTCTATCCTTGCTTTGGAGTATGCTATGAATCGGGATCAAATCCTGTTTCTGGTTCCCCAAAAGAACTTGATGGATGAAGACCCGGATATTTCCAAGCTGTATGGGATTGGTACTGTTGTCAAAGTAAAACAAATCTTGAAAACTCAGAATGAGAGCATTCGTATTCTTGTGAACGGCTTGTACCGGGCAAAGCTGGAAGCGATTAACGAAAGTACGCCCTTCCTAAAAGGAAATGTGTGTGAGGTATTCTCCAAGCCTTACAAAGAAACCATGCAGACCAGAGCGCTGCGCCGTCATGTAAACGAGCTTTACGCCAGCTATCTGGATATGGCAGAGCGCCCCAATCAGTCTGTACAGTTTGCCATGCTGGCTTCCAACGACTGCGGATTTGTGGCAGACTGCGTTGGCCAGTTCTCCGGCTTTGACCATGGCGATAAGGCGAAGCTTCTGTGCCAGCTCAATCCCGTAAAACGCCTGAATATGGCTTTGGAAATCCTTCAGGAAGAAGTAAATTTGCAACAGCTTGAGACCGAGATTCAGGATCGTACCCGCGCTTCCATCGATCAGGATCAGCGGGACTATTACCTGCGGGAGCAGCTAAAGGTGATTCGTCAGGAACTGGGGGAAAAGGACGGAAAGAGTGAATTTGAAGAGTATTCTGACCGTATTCGTGCCCTTGGGTTAGAGGAAGAGTACGAAAATAAGCTTCTTAAGGATGTTTCCCGGCTGGAAAAGCAGCCTTTTGGCTCTTCTGAGGCTTCTGTGCTGCGCAGTTATCTGGATACTGTGCTGGAACTGCCATGGAATGTGCGCACAAAAGAAAGGCTGGACATTGCTGCTGCCAAGAAGATTTTGGATCGGGATCATTTTGGCATGGAGAAGGTCAAGCAGCGCATTTTGGAAAGCCTTGCGGTGCGCAAGCTTGCGCCCGATATGCCTGCCCAGATTATTTGTCTGGTTGGCCCTCCCGGCGTGGGTAAAACTTCCATTGCGTACTCCATCGCTGAGAGCCTGAACCGTAAAATGGCTCGGGTGGCGCTGGGCGGCATTCACGATGAAGCAGAAATCCGCGGCCACCGTAAGACCTATGTAGGCGCTATGCCCGGCCGAATTATTACCGGCATTTCCCAAGCCGGAGCCCAGAATGCCCTTCTGCTTTTGGACGAGGTGGATAAGCTGGGCAGCGACTATCGGGGAGACCCCAGCGCGGCACTTCTGGAAGTGCTGGATGCGGAGCAGAATAAGACCTACCGGGATCATTTTGTGGAGATTCCCTTTGATTTGAGCGATGTGCTGTTTATTACTACCGCCAATACGCTGGATACCATTCCCAGACCTCTGCGGGACCGCATGGAGATTATTGAGCTGGGATCTTATACGGACGAAGAAAAGCTGATGATTGCCAAGCGCCATTTGATTCCCAAGCAGCTTGCAAAGCACGGCATTGAGAAAAAGCAGCTTAAATTTACCGACGATGCGATCCGGGGTATTATTTCCGGCTATACCAGAGAGTCCGGTGTGAGAAATCTGGAGCGCTGCATTGCGGATATTTGCCGCAAAGTAGCCATGCAGATTCTTTCTCAGGAGGATTTCAAAAAGGTGCAGGTTACACCTGCCGCATTGGATAGCCTGCTGGGCGTTCGCAAATACTTGCCGGATCATCGCAATGAATGTGATCAGGTAGGCGTAGTAACCGGCCTTGCATGGACTTCTGTGGGCGGCGAAACGCTGGAAGTGGAAGTAAGCGTAATGGAGGGCAGCGGCAAGCTGGAGCTTACCGGTAATCTGGGGGATGTTATGAAAGAGTCTGCCCATGCGGCCTTTACTTATGTCCGGGCCAACGCGGCAAAGCTTTCCGTCCCTGCCGACTTCTATAAGAATAAGGATATCCATATCCACTTCCCGGAGGGTGCAGTTCCTAAGGATGGCCCCTCTGCGGGTATTGCGGTATGTACCGCCCTTGTATCTGCGCTGTCCGGGCGGGCTGTGCGTCGGGATGTTGCCATGACAGGTGAGATTTCCATTCGGGGCAGGGTAATGGCCATTGGCGGCTTGAAAGAAAAAACCATGGCTGCCCTTCGCCATGGCGTAAAAACTGTGATTATTCCCAAAGACAATCTGCGGGATTTGGAAGAAATCGATCAGACGGTACGAAGCGTTCTGAACTTTGTAGCGGCTCAGTCCATGGATACAGTTCTGGAAACAGCCCTCGTCTCTAACTCTGAGCGTATTCCTGCCTACATACCGCCCATTGCAATCCCTACGCCGAGGGAAAAGAAGCCGGAAATCCGGCAGTGAGGTTATTATGAATTTTAACAATGTGGAATTTCTCATTTCAGCGGCTTCCGCAAAACAATTTCCCGGCAACCGTCTGCCGGAAATTGCTTTTGCCGGAAAGTCCAATGTGGGGAAGTCTTCTGTAATCAATCGGCTTTTACAGCGGAAGAATTTTGCCAGAGTGGGGGAGAAGCCGGGAAAAACCATCCATGTAAACTACTTTACCGTTGATAATACCTGCTACTTTGTAGACCTGCCCGGCTACGGCTTTGCGAAAGTTTCACAGGCGGAGAAGGATCGTTGGGGTAAGCTGATGGAGGACTATTTTGCCGCCCAGCGCATTGACTTGGGTGTGCTGATTGTAGATGCCCGCCACGCACCCACCAACAATGATATTACCATGGCCAACTGGTTTATTGAAAGCGGCTGCCCCTTTGTGGTGGTTGCCAACAAGCTGGACAAGCTGAAAAAAAGCGAAATTGTTCCCAATCTGCAATGCATTCGGGATGACTTGGCTCTGCCGGAGGAATGTAAGGTTATTCCTTTCTCCGCCGAGAAAGGCACCGGCAGGGACGAGCTGATTCGCTTGATTTTGGACACCTGCGAGACTGAGAAATAAAAACATTTGGAACGGTTTTGCAACCGTTTATTACGGAGAAATGTGTGGGGTAAATTACCGGAAGGCCGTTTGGCCTTCCGGTTTTCGCTCTCAGGCGCTTTTCCGAAATCCACCTTGGCGGCTTTTAGAAGAATTATCAAAATATTTTTTCTGACCTGCAACACTTTCCCTTTGTCATTCGTTATCCATGCAGAAAGGGGGCGAAATCCTTTTGGGAAGAACTTTATGAAGACCATTACAAAGAGCTTGTAGCCTACGGCACCCGCATGGGCGGAAGTAAAGAACTTGCGGAAGACCTTGTACAGGAAACCTTTGTAAAGGCTCTCATGAACACAGAAACAGTTGCGGATTTGTCCCCCAGCAAGCAGCGGGCGTGGCTGTACCGCACCTTTAAAAACCTGTTCTTCGACCGCTACCGCCGGGCTGTTCTGGAAAATGAATATGAGCAGAGCTGGAAGCCCGAGTATTTAGAGGATCATGGGATACAGGAAATTGAAAATGCCATACTGCTCCAGAGTATCACCCCCCAAGACAGGGCGATTTTTCAGCTTCGATACTTCGACGGCTACTCGGCCGAAGAAATATCTCAAATGATGAATCTGCCGCCGGGGACGATCCGCTCCAAGCTATCCCGCTGCCGCAAATACTTAAAACGAAATCTTGATTTATAATGGAGGAAACGATTATGGCTAAGAAACTGATGATCAACTGCGCAACCTGCGACGCAAGAAATGTCCGTGAAGAGAACTATGCCCACTATGAGCAAATAACCATCAACTGCGCCATGGTGGTGACCAGCCCTAACGCAAAGGCGGTCATGAACAAACTGCCCTTCACGCTTAGCTGTGCCAATGTTTTGGAGGTAGAAGGTGATGTGGATCTGCGTACCATCAACGGCAGCAGTGAGATCAACCGTGGCGATGTAGTTCCTGCATCCAAATATTATTTTTTGGTCAATGGTGCCCTTACCATCGGCCCTGATACCCAGCAGCAGCTTGCTCAGTGCGTGGGTATGACCATCAACGGAAGCCTTACCTGCCCGGAAAGTATTTATTCAATCCTGAACGGTGTCATCGTCAACGGCTCCACCACCTGCTATCCCGACGGAGCAATCGTCCTCAAGCGTAATGCCGTTATTGACAAGCTGTTTGCTCTCCGGGCGAAGAACAGCCTGTATTGGTCCGGCCGTCGGATGATTATGGTGGATCCCGAGCTGGATGCAGAAAAACTGAAATCCAAGGGTGTGACCTTCAGCACCAAGGAAGCGATTATTTCCCAGTCCAAGGTGGAAGCGCTCATTGACCTGATCGACGAAAAGACAGAGATCATTATTGTACCCGATGGGACTGCTGTTGTAGTGGATGATATTACGCTGGATGATAATACTCTGCGCCGGTACGGAAAGGCGTTGTATGTGATCGGTGATGTAACCGTAGCAAAAGACGCGGATATTCTCGACAAATTGACATACCTGAACATTCGCGGCGATGTAAAAGTACCTCAGGAGCTTAAAGATAAGCTGCTGGAGGTGTTGACCGAAATCTCCGGTGAGGTAAAAATCGCGAAGCCCAAGGGGGCAGCTTTGGAGGATAAGCCCTTTGTAAAGATCACCAAATGGATGCTGGAGCAGCACCCTTCGGGTATGGATGTCAGCGATTGCGCTGTTGTGAAAATTGCCGACGATATCCCCAAGGAGCTGATTGTACAGAGATTGCATATTGACGACTGCGGTGTCGTACAGTGCAGCGAGGAACTGGAGGATGCAGTTGCTATGATTTGCACCGATGTTGGACATATCGGTGCAAAGAGCGATGACGGCATGGGCATTGGAGAAATGCTCAAAAATGCCATGGGTGGAATCAAGGGTGTATTGGATACCAAAGTCATCAACGCTGCCGAATATGTGCTGTAAGGGATAAGGAACTGCTTATGAATGAAAAATATCCGCGAACCTGCATTGAAATTCTGAACTCTGATACACAAACATGGTATGAAACAGAACAATGCTGGAATTGTGCGCCGGAAGAATTGCAGAAAATGCGCATTCAGAAAAACAGACCGGTGAAAAAAAGGTTTGCAAAGCAGCTCTAAATAGAGCAAAAAGCGGAGGGCTTCGGCTCTCCGCTTTTGGACTTTTTACATAGATGAAGATTCTTGTTGACAACGAATAATTGAGGGTGTATAATCGCATAAAATCACAGGAAGGAGAATTGACAATGCTGTGTTATTGCTTCCAAGCAGTCGATAACAAGTCCGGTAATGGTATGCCTAATGATCCTATCGGGCTTACATTGTCATACTCTTTTTGCAGATAATCCCGAAGCTTGGATTATAAAAAGGATGCAGTGCAAGCCGAAACAGGAGTTTCAGTTTGTACTGTTTTTTTATTTGGGAGGTAAGAGAATGAACAAACAAATCGACATCACCGATGTTGTGCTGACGACAGATCGTCTTACCTTGCGGCCCTGGAGAGAATCGGATTTGAACGATTTCTACGAGTATGCAAGTGTGGACGGTGTTGGTCAGATGGCAGGCTGGAATCCCCACCGCAATGTGGAGGATTCCAAGGTGATTCTGGCTAGCTTCATTCAGAATAAAAAGACTTTTGCCTTGGAGTACAAAGAAAAAGTAATTGGCTCTCTTGGCATAGAAGCGTACAGCGAAGAGAACTACCCGGAGCTGGATAGCCTACAGGGCCGTGAAATCGGTTATGTGCTGTCTAAGGATTACTGGGGTCAGGGATTGATGCCGGAAGCAGTCAAGGCAGTTATTGATTGGCTGTTCAACGATGAGAAGCTTGACTTTATTATCGTCGGTCATTTTGAACGAAACGGGCAGTCCAAGCGCGTCGCCCAAAAATGTGGCTTCCAGTATATTAAGACTACCAAATTTGAAACGAGATATGGTACAGTTGAGAACTCCATCGAATATATCCTGTATCATCCAGAGAGGAGAGAGCCCCGATGTTGACACATAAAGGAACCCAAACCATTGAGACACCCAGACTCATTCTGCGAAGAGCCATCCGGGAGGACGCGGAGCCTATGTTTCGTAACTGGGCATCCGACCCGGAAGTCACCAAATATCTGACATGGCCGCCCCATGAAAGCATTGAAGTGACACAGAAAAGATTGGAAATCTGGCTGGCAGAATACGATAGGAACGACCATTACCAATGGATGATTGTACTCAAGGGGCTTGGAGAGTCGATTGGTTCTATTAGTGTAGTTTGCCAGAATGACCGCACCGAAGAAGCGGAGATTGGCTACTGCATTGGCTCTCGTTGGTGGCACAGAGGCATTATGACGGAGGCTTTATCCGCTGTCATTGAGTATCTCTTTGAAGAGGTTGGCATGAACCGGGTGGCAGCCAGACATGACCCCAACAACCCCCATTCCGGCGGTGTTATGAGAAAATGCGGCATGAAATATGAGGGTACTACACGATCTTCAGACCGTAACAACCAGGGCCTTTGCGACGCAGCACACTATGCAATTCTTCGCGCCGATTGGCAAAAGCCCAAGCACTTCATGGCCGGTTTCTCCGCTGACGGTGATACAGAGCTGGTTCAGGAAATCTATCACCGTTATGATGAAGCCAGCCGCCTGAATAAGTCTCAGGCGGCAAGAGTAGAATTTCTGACGACGGTTAAGTACATCGAGAAGTATTTGACTCCCGGTGCCAAGATTCTCGATGTTGGTGCAGGTGCCGGAGAGTATAGCCTTTACTTCGCACGAAAGGGATACCAAGTGTCCGCGCTGGAGCTTGCAGACGCGAATATCGCTGCTTTTCGGGCGAAGATGACCAAGGAGGATTCAATCGACTTGGTTCAGGGCAATGCTCTGGATTTGAGCCGGTATGATAGCGATTCCTTTGATGTTGTGCTTCTGTTTGGCCCACTGTATCATCTGCATGAGGAAGCGGACAAGCTGCGCTGCATTGAAGAAGCCAAGCGGGTTTGCAAGAAAGACGGAAAAATCTTCTTCGCTTTTATCTCCAATGATATGGTGATCTTGACCATGCAGCAGTCTCAGGAGGAGTACCTAATGAACGGTGACTACAACAAGGAGACATTCCGTTTGGATGGTTTTCCTTTTGTGTTCCATACCGTAGATCATTGCAGGCAGCTTCTTGGGAAAGCCGGTATTCAGATCACCCACGAGGTTGCATCCGACGGTGCCAGCGAACTGCTTCAAGAGCTCGTTAACGGTTTGGATGACGCATCTTACCGGCAGTACCTGCGGTATCATTTCTACATCTGTGAAAAGCCGGAATTTCTGGGTATGAGCAATCATTTGCTATTTATTGGGCATCCAAAGAGCTGATTCCTTTGGTTTGTTTTGCAGCAAAATAAAGTAGGAGGCTAGTTTCCCAGCCTCCCACTTTTTTGTTTCGGATGTTTTTATTAGCCGATGGCCTCTTTCAATGCCTGAGCAAGCTGATCGGGGCAGGAGGTAGACTTCATACCGCAGCGGATACCCTCCACACGGGCAATCACATCTTCTGCCTGCATTCCTTCTACCAGAGAACCGATGCCCTTGAGGTTGCCGTTGCAGCCGCCAATGAACTGCAGGTTTTTCACAACGCCATCTTCAATGTCGAACAGAATCCTCTGGGAACAGGTTCCTTTTGTTTTGTAATCGTAGTGCATAAATATATCCTTCTTTCTAAAAATTATATCAAATCTGCAAGCTGACCGTCCACCAGCGCCACAAGGGGCTCCGGCGGCAGAATCATCTGGTGACCTCTTGCCCCTGCGGAAATAGCGATTTCGTCAAACAGTACGCAAGTCTCTTCAAAATGAGTAGGGTATTTCTTTTTCATTCCCACAGGGCTGCATCCGCCGCGAATGTAACCTGTAAGCCCCAGCAAATCTTTCATGGGTACCAGCTCAATGCTTTTGTCAGAGGCGGCTTTGGCTGCTTTCTTTAAGTCCAGCGTAGAAGATACCGGGATACAAAACACATGGATACCGGTCTTCGGCCCTTTGGCTACCAGCGTTTTATATACTTGTTCGGGAGGAAAGCCAAGGGCTTCGGCAGCGTGCATGCCGCTGAGGTCATTTTCATCGTAAGCGTAAAATGCTTCCCGGCATGGGATTTTTGCCTGCTGAACAATCCTTACGGCGTTTGTTTTTGTGTCCATTCTGATCACCTGAGCTATTATACGATATTTTCTTCGGGTATGCAAGAAGAATTGCTTTTCGTTTTTGGGATAAACTATCAAAAAGCCGAAAGGAGCAATGTTATGGAGAAGAATCCAGCCTGCGATAAGAAAGACGAAAAGACAGAGCAGCTTTTGGAGCTAGGCTCAGATGTTAGTAAAACCAGCAAAGGCAATATCTATACCATGACGATTATCGGTCAGGTGGAGGGACATCAGGTACTGCCTGAAAATGTCAAGACTACAAAGTATGAGCATGTCTTGCCTTTGCTGGCCGGGATTGAAGAGAGCGAGGAAATAGATGGCTTGCTGCTGCTTCTGAACACCGTTGGGGGAGATATTGAGGCCGGTCTTGCCATTGCGGAAATGATTTCCGGCATGAAAAAGCCTACCGTATCTTTGGTACTGGGGGGAGGTCACTCCATTGGCATTCCCCTTGCTGTATGTACCAAAAAATCCTTTATTACCCCTACAGCCAGTATGACAGTGCATCCTGTGCGTATGACGGGGCTTGTGGTCGGCGCGCCCCAAACTTACCGCTATTTTCAGCGCATTCAGGAGCAAATTACGGACTTTGTTGCTTCCAATTCCGGAATAAGTAAAGAAAAATTTGAAAGCTATATGATGGCAACAGGGGAGATGGCTACGGATGTGGGCACCATTCTTTACGGCAAGGAAGCAGTAGCTTCCGGCTTGATTGATTCTTTGGGCGGACTCAGCGATGCGCTGGGAGAACTGCGTAGAATGATTGAGGAAAACAAAGGTGGGAACAGCTCAGAGAATAAAAATCCGGAAAACGAAAAATAGTGCTGGAAATCTGCGGGAAGATATGGTATTATACAATTTAATATAATACCAAGCGTATGCGCAATTTTTGAAAAGGAAGGAGTGGGCAGAATTTGAGCCTATTTGAAAGCGTTTTATATGGGCTTCTGACAGGTCTGGCAGAATTCCTGCCCATATCCTCTCAGGCCCATCAGGCGTTGCTGACGAAGCTATTGGGTATTGACAGCGTATCCCCTGTAACCAATCTTCTTTGCCATATTGCCATTGCTCTCGCTCTTATTGTGGCCTGTAAGGATGCTTTGAAGGGGTTATATAAAGAGCTTTTGCTGAGCCAGCGGCCGAAGCGCCGCCGAAGCCGTGAACCAATTAAGCGGAGCCTGTACGATATTGCCCTGATTCGAACGGCTTTTTATCCCTTAGCCATCGGTTTTTTCTGCTATCCCTATACAAGCAGGATTTTGAATGACATTCAATGGATGGCATTGTTCCTGGCGATCAACGGCATTATCCTTTTCCTGCCCCCGTACATAAGAAGCGGCAACAAGGATTCCCTTTCTATGACTCGGGCAGACGGCGTATTGCTGGGCTTGGCAGCAGGTTTGGGCTGCATTCCGGGTATTTCCCGCATGGCGGCTACTACAACGATTTCCAGTATTCGCGGTGCTGACAGACGGCACGCGCTCCATTGGGCGTTTCTGATTAGCATTCCCGCTATCGCATTTATGGTTGGTTTTGATGTGCGGGATGTTCTTATGCAGGGGCCTGGTTTAGGCGGTATGAGCGGACTTTTTTTCAGCATCCTTTGTGCCGGGTTTGCATATCTCGGTGCAACTGCGGCGATTCAAATTATGCGGTTTTTGTCTGTTAACACAGGCTACTCCGGCTTTTCCTTTTATTGCTGGGGTGCAGCCTTGTTTATGTTCGTATTGTATTTACTGTAAGGGAAAAGGAGAAAGTCATGGCTGAGAAAAAAACGAAATCTCAGGCAGGAAAAGCGGTTTCTTCTGCTAAGAATACAAAAAAATCATCCGCTGCGTCTTCCGGTAATAAGAATGCGCAGAATACGAAAAAGGAAACTATTGAAAATAGCTCGTCCATTTCCGGTCGGTGGATCGTTTGCGGGATCTGCCTTGCCTTGTTCGTTCTGTTTTTGGTCATCTTTTTTGAGTCAGAGGGTGCTTTGGTAAAGCTGATTGCCAATGTTATTTATGGGCTTTTCGGTAAGGTTGCGTTCTTTGTATCCATTCCTGCGCTGCTTTACCTGTTTTGTATCCATGCATTTAGCGGAAAGCGGCCAGTCATCATGCGTTCCGTTTGTCTGGGTGCGTTTGTGATTTGCTGCGGCTGCATATCCCATTTGACCATGGGGCCACCGGAGCTCCCCTCCGGGTTCAAGATGATTGGAGCCTTGTATGAAGGCGGCATTGCCAATCAAACCGGCGGTGTAGTTTGTGGCATAATTGCCTCCTTGCTATACTGGACTTGCCACAGCATTCTTTCTTACATCATTCTTACCATTTGTGCCATCTTTACGCTGCTTGGCGCAATGCAGATTACCATTCCCAGTATTATCCGTGCGATTCAAGACCGTCCCCGGGCGGAGTGGGAAGAGGAAAAGACTCCTCAGCCTGAGCCTGCTGCGGTGGTGGTCAACCATTTGGCGCGCAAGCATATTGCCCATATGGAAAACAAGCGAGCCAAAGCTGCGGCTTCCCAACCGGTTAATGAGCCTTCCCAGAAGGATAAATTCTCTGAGATTATGCGGCAAATCGATATCGATATTGAAAGCCCTGTCGCAGCAGCCGGATTCTCCAATGCGGAGCCGGAGGAAGAGATTCTGCCGGAGAAAATTCCTGCCGGTTCAAAGTTTATTAAAGAAAAGGCGCCAAGAATTCATAAAGCGGCTTCCCCTGCGGTTGAAGAGGAGCTTACACCCTCTAATACTGTAAGCTCTATGCCCGAGCTGAAGCTGGATGATCCCATAGAGCAATCCATTGAGCCGCCTGCAGAGCAGCCGGTGCAAAAGGTGAAACCTCGGAAGGTAACGGCCAAAGAAGCGGATGCTGCCGCCGTTCAGGTTGCCAATGAAATTGCCGCGTCTGAGGATGCTCCTGCGCCTTTTTATTGCTTCCCTCCCATAGAGCTTTTGAAGCGGCCTGCAGGCGCAGCATTAGATGGTACTGCCGAGATGCGGGAAAATTCCAGACGGTTGAATGAAACCCTTGCCAGCTTTAAGATAGAAGCCCATATTACCAATGTTACCCGCGGCCCCAGCGTTACCCGCTATGATGTGGAGCTGGAGCAGGGTGTTCGCCTGAGCAAGCTCACTTCTGCCGCTGACGATATTGCCCTGAGTCTGGGTGCTACCGGCGTTCGCATCGCTCCTGTTCCGGGAAAGATTTCTGTGGTAGGCATCGAAGTTCCCAATAAGGCAGTCAACACGGTTTCCCTGCGGGAAGTGATTGACTCTCCCGAGTTTTCCAAGGCAAAATCCAAGTCCTCCTTTGCGGTGGGCAAGGATATTGGTGGTAGCTGTATTGTGGGTAATATTGCCAAGCTGCCCCACATGCTGATTGCCGGTACTACCGGCTCCGGCAAGTCCGTATGCATGAATTCTATCATTATTTCCTTGCTGTATAAGGCAAGCCCTGATGATGTAAAGCTCATCATGATTGACCCGAAGATGGTAGAACTTGGCATTTATAACGGCATTCCCCATTTGCTGATTCCCGTAGTTACCGACCCCAAAAAGGCAGCAGGCTCTCTGCAATGGGCGGTTACGGAAATGATGCGCCGCTATAAGGCCCTTTCCGATGCCGGCGTTCGCGATTTGGAGAGCTACAACAGCATTGTAGAAAGCCAGCAGACAGATGCCAAAAAGCTGCCCCAGGTTGTTGTTATTATCGACGAGCTGGCAGACTTGATGCTGGTTGCAGCCAAGGAAGTGGAAGAATCCATTTGCCGCATTGCCCAGATGGGCCGTGCCGCCGGCATCCATCTGGTAATTGCGACGCAGCGTCCTTCTGCCGATGTGATTACCGGCCTGATGAAGGCGAATATTCCTTCCCGCATTGCTTTTGCGGTTGCCTCCGCTATGGAATCCCGCATCATTCTGGATACGCAGGGTGCCGAAAAACTGGTAGGCAAGGGCGATATGCTCTTTGCGCCCATTGGCTGCGGGAAACCCAAGCGTGTTCAGGGCTGTTTTGTCAGTGATTCGGAAGTGGAAGCGGTTGCCAGCTATGTAAAGGAAAACTATACCAGCACCTATGACCAGCAGGTCATGGAGGAAATTGAAAAGAAGGCTGCTCAGACAGGAAGCAAGAATGCTGCGGCATCCGAGCCGGAACCCAACGATTGTGAGCTGGAGGGGGATGAGATGCTGCCGGCTGCTGTAGACGTTATTTTGGAGACCGGGCAGGCTTCCGTATCCATGCTCCAGCGCCGCCTAAAGCTGGGCTATGCCAGAGCGGCCAGAATTGTGGATGAGATGGCAGAGCGGGGCATTGTCGGGCCTTTCCAAGGGAGCAAGCCCAGAGCCATCCTGATTACAAAAGAGCAATGGGAAGCCATGAAATCCGGCCAGAGCACCCAAATGGCATTTGATGACATGGAAGCGCCGGATATGGGCGATACCGATTTCGAATAAGCGGATTTTTCCTTAGAGAAGGTACACAGAAATGTGTGCCTTCTCTTTTTGCATATCCGAAAGCCGGACGCATAGGCTTGAATGGGAGTGGTATGGATGATTTGTCAATGGCAGAGCGTGATAAGTGTGCTTCCGGGCTGGATGAAGCAAAGCGTGGACGAGCTGGGCAGAGAACACTTGCAAGAACTCCGTTTGCGGCTGGGACAAGCCCCACGGCTATGCTTGCGGGATGGGCAAAAGGAGCTTTCGCAGAATGTGTCCCAAGAAGACCTGAGGTTTATTATCAATACCGCATCCCGGTATTCTCCATGGGCCTGCGCATCTGCTGCGCAGGGATACATTACCATTCCCGGAGGGCACCGTATTGGCATAGGAGGGGATGTTATCCTAAAACAGGGAACACCTAGCGGTATGCGGTGGGTTTCGTCGCTGTGCATTCGTGTTTCCCGGGATTTCCCGGGCATATCCAAAATGGTTCCGGGCAAGGGTTCGGTTTTGGTGATCGGCCCTCCCGGAAGCGGAAAAACCTCCCTGCTTCGGGATATGATTCGAAGTCGCTCGGAGACTGGGCCGGGAAGTATTTGCGTGATTGATGAGCGGCTTGAGATTTTCCCGGTTACGCAAGAACGGTTTTGTTATTTTCCGGGAAAGCGGACGGATGTTATCAGCGGATGCCCCAAAAGGGAAGGTGTGGACATGGCCATTCGCTGTATGGGGCCTTCCGCCATAGCTGTAGACGAAATTACCGCCGAGCAGGATTGCCGTACGCTTATCAATGCCGGGTGGTGCGGTGTGGATGTAATCGCAACCGCTCATGCAGCCAGCAAACAGGAGCTTATGACTCGCCCGGTTTATAAACCGCTCCTGAATATGGGCTTGTTTCAGACCTTAGTAGTCATGAAGATGGACAAAAGCTATCATACGGAAAGGATGACTTAACGCCATGAAACTTTTTGGGGCTTTGCTGATCATTGCGTGCTCTGGTTGGTTTGGATTTAGTCTGGCTGCTGCCCATAGAAGGGAAGAGAAATCTCTGCGGCAACTGATTTCCACGCTGGATTATATGCAGTGCGAAATGCAGTATCATTTAACACCGCTCCCGGAGCTGTGCCTGCAAACCGCAAACTCCTGCAGTAAGGGGCCGGTTCGAGATTTCTATTTGTTATTGGCAGAAGAACTGCGACAACAGATTACGGTAGATGTGCAGCCTTGTGTGGAAGCGGCGCTGGACAGAGTACCTAAAATGACAAAAATCACGGGGGAATGTTTGGGCGAAATCGGAAAAAACCTTGGAAAATTCGATTTTGATGGGCAAATATCCGGCTTTGAAGCATCCCGTGCATTTTGTCGCCAGCGCTTAGAGGAGCATTGTGCAGGAAAGGACGAGCAGCGCCGCAGTTACCAAACACTTGGAATTTGTGCCGGGGCGGCCTTGGTGATTATACTTATTTAGCTATGGAAATTGATTTGATCTTTAAAATTGCGGCCATTGGTATCATTGTTTCTATACTCAATCAGGTGCTATCCCGTTCAGGCCGTGAAGAACAAGCCACAATGACGACGCTGGCAGGACTTGTTGTCGTGCTTATGATGGTGGCACAAAAAATTGCGGATCTTTTTGATTTGGTAAAAGTGTTATTTGAATTCTAATGGATCAGGTATTTAAAATCTGCGCTGCGGTACTTATTGTATGTGTTATAAGCCTTGTGATAGAGAAAAAAGAGAAAGAGCTAACCATTGTACTTACGATATGTACATGCTGTTGCGTTTGCCTTTTCGTAGTTTCCTTTCTGCAGCCAGTCATCGACTTTATCCATTCCCTACAGGAGATTGCTACTGTAGATTATCAGTCCCTTCGGATTGTTTTTAAGGTGGTGGGAATTGGCCTTGTTGCGGAAATCAGCAGTCTTATCTGCCAGGATGCAGGGAAATCCGCTTTGGCGAAAGTTGTGCAGGTGAGCGCAACGGTGCTGATTTTATGGGTATCCCTACCCTTATTTACAAAGCTTATAGAGCTTGTTTCAAAAATCATAGGTGGAATATGAGAAAACTAATGATAATCATGTTGATCCTGCCTTTGCTGGCAATGCAGGTGAATGCGGCGGAGATTTCTCCACCGACCGTTCCTGAAAGCGGGGGAGCAGTATTTCCTGATGATCCCAGCAGCTTTTCTGACGGAATCAAAGAAATTCTGAGGGATGCTTCTGTATATTTCCGGCCTGCTTTGGCAGAGTGTTTGGGTACCTGTTTGAAAATACTGGCCATTGTTATGATGGCCTCCATTTTTCTCAGTACAGCCTCTGAGATGAAAAAGAGCATTGCTGTAGCCGCAACCATTTCCATAGCCGTGCTGCTGCTTACACCGGCGGATAATCTGATCTATTTAGGGGCGGATACCATAACGGAAATTACAGAGTATGGCAAGCTGCTTCTACCGGTTATGGCTACAGCCATGGCGGCGCAAGGAGCTGCTTCCAGCTCAGCGGCGCTGTACGCAGGAACAGCCTGCGTAAATACGATACTAAGCAGTCTTGTTACGGCTGTTCTGATCCCCTTAATCTACATATATTTGGTACTTGGAGCAGCCAGCAACGCCGTAGAAGAAGACCTTCTGAAAAAAATCAAAGACTTTATCAAATGGATTTTAACTTGGTCATTAAAAATCCTGCTCTATGTATTTACAGGCTACATGGGAATTACCGGTGTTATCACAGGCACAGTAGATGCGGCAGCTATCAAAGCAACCAAAATCACCATATCCGGCGTAGTTCCCGTTGTAGGGGGGATCTTGTCCGATGCATCGGAAGCAATTCTTGTCAGCGCCGGCGTGCTTAAGAATTCCGCAGGGATATATGGAATATTGGCCGTAATATCTATTTTAATTGGCCCGTTTATAAAAATCGGAGTGCAGTATTTGGCGCTGAAACTTACGGGGGCGCTGTGTCAGGTGTTTTCCGTGCCCCAATGCACACGGATCATTCAGGATTTTACTTCCGCTATGGGTTTGGTGCTTGCCATGACAGGCACGGTTTCCTTGCTCCAGCTCATTAGCACGGTATGTTTTATGAGAGGAGTGGGAATATGAGCGGCATCGCAAATTACCTAATCGGAATTATCGGCACTTGCATCATTGCATCTCTTGCAAGGCTGATGCTCTCCGGAAGTAAGCATTTCAAATCCCTTGGGAATACAGTTGTGGGCGTATTTTTGGTATTTAGTGTTCTTTCTCCTATTGTAAGAATAGACTGGAACATAGCAGACCTATCCGATTTGGATTTTACAGCGGGTTTTGACCGGATATCTGCGGATGCGGATTTCTATCAGCAGCAGGCCTTGAAAGAAAGCATAATAGCCAAGACGCAATCATATATATGGAACAAAGCCGAGGAGCTTTCGCTGGATGTGGAATTGGAGATTACCTTGAGCGAAACATATCCCTATGTCCCTTGCGCTATTTGCATAAGAGGGCAAGCGTCTCCTTATGCGAAAGCGCAGCTTTCTTCCTATCTGGCAAATGAAATAGGCATTCCAAAGGAGGCACAGACGTGGATGTCAGCAAGATCATAAAAAAGTTTACCAATCTTGCAGTAAAGTATAAATATGCCATTCTGATTTTGTTGGTAGGGATAGTCTTGATGGCGCTCCCCCAAAAAAGTACGCAAAAGGAGCAAACACAGCCCAGCGTAACGGTGCAGCAAGAGCAGATTACCGTAGAGCAGCAATTAGCGAATATCTTAAGCAATGTAAAAGGTGCCGGGCGGGTGGAAGTAATGCTGACAATTAAGGAAGGGGAGGAAATATTATACCAAACGAATACCGATACCTCCCAGAGCGATACTACCGGCAGCGTATCTTCGGATACGGTAATTCTTTCCGACAAAGACAGAACCCAAAGCGGCCTCGTTCGCAAGGTAAATGGGCCGAAATACCAAGGGGCAATCATTCTGTGTACCGGGGCGAATGATCCATCCGTGCGGCTGGCGATTATTGATGCCGTATCCAAGATAACCGGTTTAGGAGCAGATAAGATTTCAGTTTTGGAAATAAAGTGAATGGAGGCTGTTTTATGAAAGTATGGAAGAAAAACTTAGTAGCCATTGCAATGCTGCTGGTGGTATGCGGAGGAATCTATATAAACTGGGCCTATACGGAGGATCAGGCAGTAGTTGACCTGACGGATACTTTGAACAGCGAGAAAATGCTCTCCAACGATCTGCTGGTGATTGGCAGCGGAGATGAGATACAGGAAGCCAACAATACGGTAGAAGACTATTTTGCGGCAGTACGCCTTTCCCGCCAAGAGGCGAGGGACAGTGCGATTACCCTGTTGCAGGAAGCAATGGTATACGAGCAGGATGCGGAAGTTTCTTCTTCCCAGACGCAGTTGAATCTGATCGTGCAATCAGCCTTGACAGAATCCCAGATTGAAAGCTTGGTAATTGCCAAGGGCTATGCGGATTGCGTGGCCTATATCAGCGACGAAAAGATTTCCATTGCTGTGGCATCCCCGGAGGGGGGCATTCAGGCAACCGATGTAGCGTTGATTGCGGATATCGTAATGTCCCAGTCTGACTTTGATTTGGAAGATATCTATGTAGTAGAAGTACCTTGAAATCAAACCCCGCAAGCAGCCAAGGAAACTGCTTACGGGGTTCGTTTTTTTGGTTCTATGCCGATAGTTGAAGCAGAGCCATAGGCAGATATTCATTACTTCCGACCAATTTTCTTCTTATATTATGCATGATTACGCTGTATTTTATTTCTATAGTCTCTTGACATCTTCCCTAATTATTTATATACTTATTGTGTAAAATGAATAATTATTTCAAAATGCAATTCTCGTTATTTGGCATTGGCAACAAAACGGGAAGTATGTTTCAGGCCAACATTCCATGAGACATATTCGCGAGGCAATCCTCGCTGCCTTCCATATCGGGCAGGCGATACATAAGGAAAGCTCCGCAAATATTTCTCTAACCGGTTCGATAGGAGGAGAGTATGAATAAGCGAATTATATCCCTGATTATGGCCGTTGTTATGGTTTGCACCATGCTTGCGAGTGCGGTATCGGTATTTGCCGTACCTACCGACAGCGGGGTAAGCGCCTCGGCTGCAGAGGTAGCCCCCGGCGACATATTTACTGTCACTTTGAAAGTGCCGGGGACAGAAAAGCAAATCAGTGACTTGTCATTAAAGGTACTCTTCGACAATACTGCTTTTGAGGTTATTGAGTTCTCGACTATCAATATTTCCGGAATGAGCAAAGTGCAGTCTACTGTATCGGAGGCAAACGAAAAAGCATTTTTCGCTGCACTTTATTCCAGCTTATCCTTCGACGCGGATGTTTCCTTTGAGGGAATTGAACTGACCGCCACTTTTAGAGTGAAGAATAGCGCATTAGAGAAGGATTACGCGTTTATGGTCGATCCAAGTGTTTGTGTCGGAAGCTTGGACGATTTGGGATGTCCTGATATTCTGTACAGTTATAATGACTTTTCTGTCAAATCCACTACAGTTACCGTTACAATCCCTCCTTGCCATGTTGAGGAAACCGTTCCCGGCAAAGCTGCTACCTGTACCGAGGACGGCTTGACGGATGGTAAGAAGTGCGCAATCTGTGGCGAGGTTCTTACTGCTCAGGAAGTTATTCCCGCCAAGGGCCATAGCTACACCTCTGAGGTTACTACCAAAGCTACATGTATAAGCTCCGGTATGGAAACCTTTACCTGCTCTGTCTGCGGCGATTCTTACACCAAGGTGCTTCCTGCTGCCGGTCACAGCTACAATAGTGTTGTTACCGCGCCTACCTGCACCGCTCAGGGCTACACGACCCATACCTGCCAGACCTGCGGCAGCAGCTATAAAGATAGCTATGTGGACGCTGCCGGTCATACCGAGCAGATTCTTCCCGGCAAGGCACCCACCAATGTGGATGCCGGCTTGACTGAGGGCGTAAAGTGTTCAGTCTGTGGCGAAATTCTCATTCCTCAGGCAGTTATCCCCGCTACCGGCTTTACCGTTTCCGGTATTGTGATCAGCTTTGGCGATGATACCGATGATGTGACCATTCAGCTTATCGCCAGCGGAACTTCCGAGGTTATCTTTGAGATCGTTATCAAGGGAAACACTACCAACTATACCATCTCCGGAGTAGCACCCGGCACCTACACGATGAGGGTAATAAAAGCGAAGCATGCTGCTAGAGAGTATACCGTTACCGTTGATGCCTCTGCTGTCACCAAGGATGTAGAAATCTGGCTGTACGGTGATGTTACCGGAGACGGGCAGGTGAATGCTACGGATTCCACACAGATCAACAGAATGTTCAGCGGTAAAGTTTCTATCTTCACGTCTGGTGACGATGAAACAAAAGCATACCGTTTCATAGTTGCAAATGTATATACAACAGATGATTTAATCAACGCGACGGATTCAACGCAGCTTAAACGGCATTTTAGCGGCAAGTCTTCTGTTTTTTCCTCTATATCGCAATGATTCATAAAAAGGCAGCCTGAAAGGGTTGCCTTTTTTGATGGAGATTAAGCAATGCAAAATGAAAAGGAAAGCAGGGGAGGGCAGACAACTGCCTGTTTTATTGTCAAAATGGGAATAACAGAAAGATTTGAAATCGTATTCTCACAAATTCAGCCTGAGTTAAGTATATTTACTATTGATTTCTTAGCGGATTTATTATAGAATGTATAGGAATATGCCCCCTTAGTTAAATGGATATAACAAACCCCTCCTAAGGGTTAGTTGAGAGTTCGATTCTCCCAGGGGGTGCCATAATAGCATCCACAGGTATTCTTTGGAGATTTGCCATTAAGCCAATAGAATCCCAAATACAATGTAAAATGAGAGATTTTGTATGAATATTGAATTTGACAACTACAAGCAAAAACTGAACGAATTGAAACCCGCTCTTGATGCTTTGTCCGCTTCTTTGAATTTGGAGGGCCTGAAAAACGAGCTGGAGCGTCTTCATGCTATGCAGGAAGCCCCCGGATTTTGGGATAACCCCGATAAGAGCCATCAGATCGTAGTAAAGACCAAGCAGACCGAGAGTAAGATTGAAAACTACGAGGGCATGGTATCTACTTGGGAAGACCTGATTACCATTTGTGAAATGGCCGCCGAGGAAGACGATGATTCCATGCTGCCGGAGCTGAAGGAGGGCTTCCAGAAGCTCAGCGAAGGCATGGAGCGCTGCCGTCTGCAAACTCTGCTTACCGGGCATTACGATAGCTACAATGCGCTGGTATCTTTCCAGGCCGGTGCAGGCGGTACTGAGGCGCAGGACTGGTGCCAGATGCTTTATCGGATGTATACCCGCTGGGCCGAGGCCCACGGCTATACCTACAAAATTCTGGACTATCAGGAAGGCGACGAGGCCGGTCTGAAGAGCGCGGATATTCTCATTGAGGGCGAAAATGCCTACGGCTTCCTGAAAGGCGAAAACGGCGTACACCGTCTTGTCCGTGTATCTCCCTTTGATGCCAATGCCCGCCGCCAGACCTCTTTCTCCGCAGTAGAAGTCATTCCTGAGATTCAGGATGACAGCAACGATGTAGAGATTAAGCCGGAAGACTATGAAATGCAGGTGTACCGTTCTTCCGGTGCAGGTGGCCAGCATATCAACAAGACCAGTTCTGCTGTTCGGTTGATTCACAAGGCTACCGGTATTGTTGTTGCCTGTCAGACTGAGCGCAGCCAGTTCCAGAACAAGGAAAACTGTCTGCGTATGCTTCGCTCCAAGCTGGTTGAAATCAAGGAACGGGAGCATCTGGACAAGATTTCCGATATCAAGGGTGTGCAAAAGAAAATCGAATGGGGCAGCCAGATTCGCAATTATGTTTTTATGCCCTATACGCTGGTAAAGGATACCCGTACCGGCTGCGAAACTTCCAATGTCAACGCTGTTATGGATGGCGCTCTGGATCCCTTTATCAACGCCTATCTTACCTGCCTTGCAACGGGCAACTGGGTTACCAAATGAGGTATTTCCCGTGGAAAAGAAAAAGATTCTATCCCTGATCAGGCATATTGTATTGCTGGTTTTGCTGGATGCTCTGCTTTTGGGTATTGTGCTGCTTGGCTTTGCGTATATGCACCATGGTAAGGATTATCTGGAAGCTCACCATGGGAATCGGAACAACAATTCTGTTGCTGTAACCACCCCGGCACCTACTACCACACCTGTAGTCACTACCATACCTGACGATACCAAGTCTATCCAGCAGGAGGAAACTACACCCCCTGTGGATAACCGCACGGCTTGGCAGATTAAGTTTGCGGATAAGTTTACTGACGAAATTGTTATTACGGATAACTCCTACACCAGCCCCAATATTTCTATTCATATTGATACCGTTTCTTATGGGGAAGGTTGGACGGCTGTTACCTATTATGTGGCCGATATCTACGTGGGCAGCGTGGATTGCTTTAGAACCTATACGGCCCATAACGAGCTCCGCAAAGGTTCTACCCAGACCGTTACGGCAATGTCCAAAGATTCACAAGCGATTCTTGGTATGTCCGGCGACTATTACTCGATTCAAAACCGTGCTTTCATTGTCCGCAATTCCCAGGTTTATATGACTCTAAAGCCTTACAATACGGATATCTGTGTAATGTATGGCGACGGTGTCATCGAAACCTATGGTTTTTACGATTATGATGTGGATGAAATTATGGCGAAAGAGCCTTTGCAGGTATGGAGCTTTGGCCCGTCTTTGCTGGATAGCGAAGGAAAAGCTAAGACGGAGTTTGATGTGAATGAAAGTCTGGATGCCCATCATCATCCCCGTAGTGCCTTAGGCTACTATGAGCCGGGTCATTACTGCTTTGTCGTAGTAGACGGGCGTGAAAAGGGGCATTCGGTTGGTATGTATCTGGGTGAGCTTGCTGAGCTGTTTGAAGAGCTGGGATGTACTACTGCCTATAATTTGGATGGCGGCGGCTCCGCCTCCATGACTTTTCAGGGAGAATATTATAGCAAGCCCTCGGAAGAGCGCAGCATTGGCGATATCCTGCTGATTGCTGAACCTTAAAAGAGGAAGGAATATGAAATTTTTGAAATTCTTCTTGCCGAATTTGACCATTGCCATGTCTGTCGGCTTGGTTATCCTGCTGTATTTGGACAACCGAAATCCCATGATGGGATTTCTTTATGGTAAGCCTTTTATGCTGTTCGGCGTAGTTTTGGCGCTGTGCAGCATTGCCGTATCCATTATGTGCTATGTTTCCTGGTGCAAAGATAAGAGCACTAAGGGAAAATCCACAGTAGGTAAATTTGAAAAAGGCGTCAAAGAGAACGCGCTCGAAAGTGATGCTTCTCAAGACACACAGGCCTAAAGAAATATAAAAATAGGCAAAAAAGTTGAAATAGTGCTTGCATTTTGCCGAATGCTATGATATACTGTATCAGTCTGAAATCAAGGTGAGTCCTCTGCGGGGCCGGGATCCATATCGCCGGAGCAAACCGCCGCACGAACGCCTAATATTAAGGAGGACAAAGATATGGATTTGGTTAAGGCTCTTTCCAGCCAGTACATGAAGCCCGAGCTGCCCGAAATGAAGGTCGGCGATACCGTTCGTGTACACGTACGCATCAAGGAAGGCTCTCGCGAGCGTATCCAGGTGTTCGAGGGTACCATCATTGCCCGCAAGCACGGTGGTATTGGCGAGACCATCACCGTTCGCCGCATCAGCTATGGTGTTGGCTGCGAGAAGGTGTTCCCTGTGCATTCTCCCAATGTTGCTGCTGTTGAAACTGTCCGCAAGGGTAAGGTACGCCGCGCTAAGCTGTACTACCTGCGTGATCGCTTCGGCAAGGCCGCTAAGGTTAAGGAGAAAGTGTAAATTCTCACGCATAAGAAAAGAGAGCTTCGGCTCTCTTTTTTTATTTTCCGGGTTTTCTTTTGAATCATATTTTTTAGACAGGGATGCGACAGCTTTTTCGCATCCCTGTTTTTATACTTATCTTGTAGAAAAATTTAGGAGGAAGCAACATGAAATTCACAAGTTTTCTGGAAAATGGCCGTCTTACTGTGGCCCTTACCGGAGAAATCGATCATCACTGTGCCAAAGCATACATCGGCGGGATTACAGCCAAAATTGAGGCATACACCCCGAATTGCTGTATTTTGGACTTTCAGGAGGTTACATTTATGGACTCATCCGGTATTGCTGTGGTAATCAACGCCATGCGTGCCATGGCCCGCATCGAGGGCAAACTGGAATTGGTGGGCCTGAAATCACAGCCAATGAAGGTATTCCGTGCATCCGGCATTGACAAGCTGGTAGCCATTCGGGAGGCTGTGGTATGAAATTTGAAAACTATATGACGCTGGAATTTCCCAGCCGTTCCAGTAATGAGGCTTTTGCCCGTTCTGCCGTAGCCTGTTTTGCCGCCCAACTTGACCCGACCTTGGAAGAACTGGGCGATATTCGCACATCCGTATCTGAAGCGGTTACCAACTGCATTGTCCACGCATATCCCAATGATATCGGAATTGTTACATTGCGCTGCCGTATTCTGAAGGACAATACGCTGGATATCGTCATTAAAGACAAAGGCGTCGGAATTGCCGACATTGAGCAGGCGAAGCGCCCTATGTTTACTACCGGCGGCAGCGAGCGCAGCGGTATGGGCTTTACCATCATGGAAAGCTTTATGACCAGCTTTTCCGTTTCTTCCGCACCGGGCAAAGGTACTGTGGTACATATGCGCCGCCGCATTTCGCGTAAGCAATGACCAGAACCGAAATGCTCATTGCCCAATGCAGGGCAGGGGATAAGCAGGCAAAAGAGCTGCTGGTGCAGGAAAATGCCGGGCTTATATGGTCTGTAGTGAAACGATTTTTGGGCCGCGGAACAGAAGCGGAGGACCTTTACCAGCTTGGCTGCCTTGGCTTGCTGAAAGCGGCTGAGGGCTTTGATTTGGATTACGGAACCCAGTTTTCTACCTACGCTGTACCAAAGATTTCCGGGGAGATACGCCGTTTTCTTCGGGATGACGGAGCCGTTAAGGTATCCAGAACCATAAAAGAGCAGGCATTTTCCATACGCAATGCCCGTATACAGCTTACTTCATCCCTTGGAAGAGAGCCTTCTATCAGCGAAATCTGCGAAATTACAGGATTTACCCCGGAAGAAATTGCCTACGCAGAAACGGCTACCGCTTCTACAGAGTCTATTTATGCCCAAACCGGAGAGGATGGGTTTAGTTTGGAGAGTATACTTTCAGATACACAAAGCGAAGAATCCCTTGTAGAAAAAATCTCTTTGCGCCAAGCCATAGACCGCCTTCCTGAGAGGGAGGGAATGGTAATCAAGCTCCGGTATTTTCACGGTATGACACAGGAGCGGACTGCTAAAGTGCTGGGGGTCAGCCAAGTGCAGGTATCCCGTATTGAAAAGAAGGCCCTTGGAAATTTGAAGACTTTCATGGCGTAAAAAGGCTTTACCTTTTAGGGAAAATGGAGTAAAATAGATGCACTAAAAAAACATACAGGTGCGAATATGACTGAAGAATTGTTGCAGCGGTTTGTAGCCGCCAGGAAAGCGTATATTGCTTCCCATTTTCAAAACTTAAACCCCATGCAGCAGCAGGCTGTTATGGCAACAGAAGGCCCGCTGCTTCTGCTGGCCGGCGCAGGCAGCGGAAAGACCACGGTGCTGATCAACCGGGTGGCAAACCTCATCCGTTTTGGCCGGGCTAGTGACAGCGATGAAGTGCCCGACACCGTTACTGAGGAGGATGTCCTATTTTTGGAAGGGCTCAGCCAGCCCGTAACGGTTCAGGACAGCCACAGAGCCGATTATCTCTGCCAGTTAGACCCGGCCCCGCCTTGGAATATCATCGCCATTACCTTTACCAATAAGGCGGCCAACGAGCTGAAGGAACGCCTTGGTAAGCTCTTGGGGGAACAAGCAGGGGATGTATGGGCTATGACCTTTCACTCTGCCTGCTGCCGGATTTTGCGCCGGGATATCGAGTATATGGGCTACAGCAAACGCTTTACTATTTATGACACCTCCGATTCGGAGCGTATTATGAAAGATATCATCAAGGACATGGGTCTGGACGATCAGACCTTTCCTGCCAAAGCTGTGCTCAGCGTTATCAGTAAGGAAAAGGACAACCTTGTTTCCCCGGAGCGGCTTCTCAATCGTGCGGAGGCAATGGGGGATATTCGTCTTCTCCACATTGCCAAAGCTTACCAGACCTACCAGACACGCCTGCGGGAAAATGATGCGCTGGACTTTGATGATATTATTTATCAAACCGTTTTGCTGCTGCAAAATCACGAGGATGTGCGTACCTATTACCAGAGGAAGTTCCGCTATGTTTTGGTGGACGAGTATCAGGATACTAACCATCTGCAATACTTGCTCACCTCTCTCCTTGCCGGAGGATATGAGAATATCTGCGTGGTGGGCGACGATGACCAGAGTATCTACCGTTTTCGTGGGGCTACCATTGAGAATATTCTCAGCTTTGAGCAGCAGTATCAGGGCAGCAGAACCATTCGCTTGGAGCAGAATTACAGGTCTACCCAGTCTATCTTGAATGCGGCCAATGCCGTGATTTCCCATAACATCGGCAGAAAAGGCAAGCGTCTTTGGACTTCCAATCTCTCCGGAGACCCCATTTGCGTTTATGAAGCTGCGGATGAAGGCGCGGAAGCCAATTTTGTCGCCGGACAGATTATGGCGGGGCTTAAAAAGAACGCTTTCAAAGATTACGCCATCTTGTACCGTACCAATGCCCAGTCCAACGCCTTGGAATTTAGCTTGAAGCGCAACGGTATTCCTTACCGCGTCATTGGTGGTACCCGATTCTTTGACCGCGCGGAAGTCAAAGATATGCTGGCATACCTTTGTATCATCAATAACCGAGCGGACGATTTGCGCCTGAAGCGCATTATCAACAATCCCCCAAGAGGTTTGGGTGCCAAATCCATGGAAGCTGTGGAGCGTATGGCCAGGGTAGAGAATAAACATCTATATGAGATCATTTCCGACCCCTATTCCTACAATCCTCTTGAAAAGTCTGCTGCCAAGCTGATGCAGTTTACTGTGCTGATTGAAGAATTGGCTGCGCTTCTGGACGAGGGGATGTCTCTTCCTGAGTTTTACGATGAGGTGGTATCCCGCACCGGCTATAGCGCCATGCTGGAAGCCAAGCCCACGGAAGAGAATAAAACCCGATTGGAAAATGTTCGAGAATTAAAGTCCAGCATCCAATCCTATGTGCAAAATACGGAAGAACCAACCCTTTCCGGTTTCTTGGAAGAAATCGCCCTGTATACGGATTTGGAGCAGTACAATGAAGGCGACGATGCTGTCGTGATGATGACTATGCACTCGGCGAAGGGGCTGGAATTTCCCCATGTTTTCCTTGTGGGCTTTGAAGACGGCTTGTTCCCGGGAATGCGTGCCATTGGCGACCGGGAAGAGATGGAGGAGGAACGCCGCCTTTGCTATGTAGCCATTACCCGGGCAAAGCAGACCCTTACCATTTCCTACGCCCGCCAGAGAATGCTTTACGGGCGTACCAATTCTTCTCTTCGCTCCAGATTCCTAAATGAGATTCCCGATGACCTTGTGCTGAAAAAGGGCGGCTATGTTTCCCCAAGCTATTCCGGGAGCGTATTTAGCGACACCGATAAATATACCCGGTATGAAAGCACCCGCATCTCGGATAGAGCAGACTACCGCTATGACGAGGTGTACGAGAAAAAGTACACCGGAAAGGCAGCAGGTACTCTGGAAAAAGAAATGGCAAGATTTGCTGCCAAAAGCGCCTCCCATTTGGAGCTGAAACCCGGCGATATGGTAGAGCATAAAGCCTTTGGCAAGGGCATGGTGCTATCTGTGCTGCAAATTGCAAAGGGCGGCGATGCTATGCTGGAAATCGCTTTTGACCAGATTGGCACCAAAAAGCTGATGGCAAAAACCGCTTCCGGCTATATGAAAAAGCTGTAATTTGCCGGGAAAGCTGCGCATATCCTCCCATAGGGGGGATACTATGGGTAAGTTTATTTCCCGGATAGTGCGTTATCTTTGTATCGTTACTATCATTTGCATATTGCTTTTGCTGGCTTTTCGCTTTCGCTACTACAATGCTATTTTCAGTTTAGCCCGAACTCAGGTAACCAATTCTACATCGGATCTCATCAACGATGCCATCGACCGCCAGATTGAGCTTGGTAATATCCAGTACGATCGCATGATCTATTTTGAAAAAGACTTGGATGGCCGAATTACGGCGGTAAAGACCAATATGAGCGAGGTAAACCGCCTGAAAACGGATATCCTGAACCTGATCAACGATGAGATTCTTTCCCTGGATACTACGGATTTGGGCATTCCTCTGGGGAGCTTGATACTGCCGGAATTCTTTTCCGGGAAAGGGCCGAATATCCCTATCAAAATCATCTCCATCCGCAATTCCGATGCCAGCTTTTCCAGCTCCTTTTCAGAAGCGGGTATTAACCAAACTCTGCAGCAGCTTACTATGCATGTGCAGGTGGATGTAACCGTACTGCTGCTGGGCGAAACGGAAAGCTTTACCGTCACCAGCGAAGTTGTGGTGGCAGAAACCATTATTGTGGGCCAAGTGCCCGAAACCTATTTGAAGACCGGAGGTTAGCTATGGAAGCCAAAGAGAGAATATTGGAGCTTACAAAGCTGCTCAATGAAGCAAACCATCGATATTATGTCCTGGATGATCCAACGATGCCGGATTTTGAGTATGACCGCCTTTTGCGGGAACTGGAAAATCTGGAAGGGGAGCACCCTGAGTTCTTGCAGCCGGATTCTCCTACCCAGCGGGTAGGCGGCGAGGCATTAAGCAAATTCGATAAAGTTACCCACAGCGTTCCTTTGATGAGCCTTCAGGATGTATTTAGCATGGAAGAGCTTACTGAGTTTTGGGAAAAGATTCATGCAACCCAGCCGGAGACTTTCTTTACCGTTGAGCCGAAAATCGATGGTCTTTCTGTGGCCTTGGAGTATGAAAACGGCGTTTTCGTCCGTGGTGCTACCCGTGGTGACGGCAATGTGGGGGAAGATGTTACCCAAAACCTCAAAACAATTCGCTCCATCCCCATGAAGCTGGAGGGTGCTCCTGAAAAGCTGATTGTACGGGGCGAGGTGTTTATGCCGAAATCCAGTTTTCTCAAGCTGAATGAGCGTCAGGAGCTGGAGGGAAAGCCCCTGTTTGCCAACCCCAGAAATGCCGCGGCGGGCTCTTTGCGCCAGCTTGACTCCAAAATTACTGCCCAGCGAGGGCTGGATATTCTGGTATTCAATGTGCAGCTTGCGCAAGGCGTAGCGTTTGAAAGCCACAGCGAAAGTCTGGACTATTTGAAAAAACTGCATTTCAAAGTCGTACCCTACGGCTGCTATCAAAACATCGGGGATATTTGCGCCGAAGTGGAAGCTATCAATGACCGCAGAGAGAGTTACACCTGTGATATTGACGGCGCTGTCATTAAAGTAAACAGTCTTTCCCAGCGGGAAGCTCTGGGCGCGACCGCAAAATTCCCCCGGTGGGCTGTGGCTTATAAGTATCCCCCTGAAATCAAGCCTACTGTGGTAGAGGATATTGTTGTGCAGGTGGGACGTACCGGCGTACTGACGCCCAAGGCCGTTGTTCGCCCGGTTCGACTGGCCGGTACTACCGTTACCAACGCAACGCTGCACAATCAGGATTTTATCTCTCAGCGGGATATCCGCATCGGTGATACGGTATTTATCCGCAAAGCCGGGGAAATCATTCCCGAAATTCTGGAAGTTGACTTTTCCAAGCGCCCGGAGGGGACGGTTGCATATACTTTGCCTGCTGTTTGTCCTGTCTGCGGCGCGCCCACAGAGAAAGACGAGGATGGCGCTTTCCTGCGCTGTACCGGCGCGGAGTGTGCCGCTCAACTGGGGAGAAACATTGCCCACTTTGTAAGCCGGGATGCTATGGATATTGACGGCCTCGGCGGCGCCATTGTGGACACGCTGATTGAAAAGGGGCTCATCAAATCCCCGGCGGATATTTACTATCTGACTCTGGATGAGATGAAATCCCTCTGGCAAAAGGGCGATACCGCCGCAAAGAAGCTGCTGGCCGCCATTGAAGACAGCAAAGGCCGTGATCTTTCCCGCCTGATCTATGCTCTGGGCATTCGTCAGGTGGGCGCGAAAACCGGCAAAGTGCTGGCTTCTCATTTTGGCAGTCTGGACGCGTTGATGGCCGCACCTTTGGAAGAGCTGGTTCAGGTCAGCGATGTGGGTACAGTTACCGCGGAATTTATCCGCAACTGGTTTGACCAGCCCCAATCTCAGCATTTGATCCAGCGGCTTCGTGATGCCGGGGTCAATTTCCAAAGCCTGCGTCAGATTACCGATACCCGCTTTGCGGGAAAGACCTTTGTGCTTACCGGAGCCTTGAGCAAGTTTACCCGGGAGGAAGCTACGGAGAAAATTGAGCTTTTCGGCGGCAAAGCTGCCGGCTCAGTATCCAAAAAGACCAGCTTCGTAGTGGTAGGCGAAAACGCAGGCTCCAAGGAGCGAAAGGCAAGGGAACTGGGCATTCCCATTCTTTCAGAGGATGATTTCCTTGCGATGATTCATTGATACTCCCCACAGCGAAAGCTGGGGGATTCTTGAGTCAGCGACCGTTGCCTGCATAGACAGGTCTTACATGGCCTCACCAAGCGTATAGGTTTGGGCGTGTCTCTGCCTACTATGTGGTTAATATTTTGTAAGAAGTCACAAACTTTCGTGAAGGATAAAATAAAGGGCTGGTTGCGCTTCATTTTAAGCGTAACCAGCCCTCAAAATTTCTATATTTCCTCAAGTCCTGCCTGCATTTTGCCTAAGTTGGATGGAAATAACAAAAGATACTTGAAACAAATCTCAGATGACAGCATCTCATATACGCTGTACAACACTTTTCTCGAACAGGACAGGATACCATACAATATGTCCGTTTTATCGAACAGTTAATTTGCTGTTATCATATTGTTAGTGTTGCATTTTCCACAGAAAAATCCTATAATAAGTACAAAAAAAGACCTCCGAAGAGGTCTTTTTGAAGCACACCTGTGCTGCCAGACAAGCCGGCGATTTCGAAAAATCTTTATTTGAACTCGTAGCGTAATTTCAGAGGGGTTTCCCTCTGGAATTAAGTATATAACAAAAACGGGAGGTTGTCAAGATGGAAGAATACTATCTCGGGCTGGATATTGGTACGGATTCCGTAGGTTATGCGGTAACGGATACCACATACACTCTGCGGAAATTCAAGGGAGAGCCCATGTGGGGAACGCATCTGTTTGAAAGCGGAAAGGAATCTGATGACCGGCGGATGCACCGCACCAACCGCCGCAGGATTGACCGGCGGCAGCAGCGGGTCGCCCTGGTAAATGAGCTGTTCGAGGATGAGATCATTAAAATCGATCCTCTTTTCTTCCGGCGAAGAAAGGAAAGCGCCCTGTTTCCGGAAGACTCGGCCCATGGTGTCAATATATTCTGCGGAAACGGAATTACGGACAAGGAATACCATAAACGCTATCCCACTATCCACCATCTGATTCTGGAGCTTATGACCAGTGACGAAGCCCATGATGTACGACTGGTATATCTGGCATGTTCATGGCTGGTGGCCCATCGGGGACATTTTCTCTTCGACATTGAACCGGAGGATACTGACAAACTGCTTGACTTTGGTGCAGTATATCAGCGTCTTAGCGACTATCTTGCGTCGCAGGGTGCTCAGTTGCCCTGGAGTGACGATATTGCTCCTGAAGCTATCCTGGATATTCTGCGGATGAATACCGGTGTCCGCAGAAAGCAAGAGTTGTTCAAGACGAAAATTTTCGGTGGGACCAAGCTCAGCAAAGATCCCACCAATGAATTCCCCTACAGCGCAGATGCCGTGATTGCTTTACTGTCCGGCGGCAAGGTCAAGCCGGAGGCTGTCTTCTGCAACGAGGGCTATGGGGACATCGATTCTGTGTCCCTGCAGATGGGAGACGAGGACTTTGACCGGATCATCGCAGAGCTGGGGGATGACGGAGAATTTTTAGTGTGCTTGCGCGCAATGCAGAACTGTGCCAATCTGATTTCTACTATGTCGAACCGCCGGGAAGGCGACCCAGTATGCATCTCCTCTTCCAAGGTCGCAATCTATGAGCGGCATCAGAAAGATTTGATGCTGCTGAAGGGGATTGTGAAGAAATACTGTCCGAAGCAGTACAATGAAATTTTCCGCAGAGCTGTGGCTGGCAATTATGTGGCCTATTCCGGAAATGCAAAATCCTGCCCGGAGCCGGAAAAAGTCAAAGGTGTGGACAAGCGCACTTTCAGCGACTACCTGAGGAAAACACTCAAGGGGCTGAAAGTCTCTGCTTCCGATCTGGCTGTCTACGAAGATATGATGAACCGGCTGGAAACTTGCACCTTCCTGCCCATGCAGCGGGACACAGACAACCGCATAATTCCTCAGCAGCTCTATTACCAAGAATTGGCAAAGATCCTGAGCCATGCCGAACGATATCTGCCCATGCTTACCCGAAAGGACGACAGCGGACTTACCGTCAGCGAGAAGCTGCTGTCTATCTTCAATTTTCGTATTCCCTATTATGTCGGGCCGCTGATGAAGCACAGCGGCAGCGTGGCATGGATCGAACGGAAGCCAGGGAAAATACTGCCCTGGAATTTTGAACAAATGGTGGATCTGGACGCCAGTGAGCAGGCTTTCATCAAGCGCATGACCAACCATTGCACCTATCTCCCCGGCGAGGATGTGCTTCCGGTTAGTGCTCTGCTGTACGAAAAATTCACGGTTCTGAATGCGTTGAACAATTTGAAGGCTGACGGCAAAGAACTGGATGTTTCTGTAAAGCAGGAACTCTATACCGGTTTGTATCAGGAGAAGACTCTTGTAACTTATAAGGATATTTACAATTACCTGCTGCAACGGGGATATATTTCTGCCGGCACAGAGCTGAGCGGCATGGATGTCACATACAAGTCCGGTTTTCGATCCTATCATGTTTTCAGGAGAATGCTGGCAAGCGGCATCCTGTCCGAGGGGGATGCGGAGAATATCATCCTTCACATGGCCTATACGGAGGACAAGCACAGAATGCGCCGCTGGCTGGAAAAGACATTCCCGCAGCTTTCGGAAGAGAATGTCCGCTACATTCTGCGGCAGAAGCTGAAGGGATTCGGCAGACTGTCCAGAATGCTGTTGGACGGTCTCTATGGCACAGAGAAAGACTCCGACGGCGAGGCCTTTACCGTCATCGAGGCCATGTGGAACACAAATCAGAACCTGATGCAGCTCCTTTCTGACAGGTTCACTTATGCAGACCAAATTCGTGCGTATTGTGCGGAATATTATTCTGAACATCCCCGAAAGCTCACAGATCGTCTGTCTGAAATGTATGTATCCAACGCTGCCAAACGGCCCATCTTCCGCACGCTGGACATTGTGTCCGATGTGGTCAAGGCCACAGGCTGTGCTCCGAAGAAGATTTTTGTTGAAATGGCCAGAGGTGCTACCCCTGAGCAGCGCGGCAGAAGAACGGAATCCCGCAAAGACCAGCTTCTGAAGCTGTACAAGGATATAAAAACCGGGGAAGCAGAGGCATTTGTAAAAGAACTGGAGACCATGGGCGCGGCTGCAGACAACCGGCTTCAGGACCGGAGGCTGTTCCTGTACTACTTGCAGCTGGGCAAATGTGCCTATACGGGGAATCCCATTGACTTATCCCGACTGGCGGATGGAACTTATAATCTGGAACACATCTACCCTCAATCCATGGTAAAGGATGACAGCATTCTGAATAATCTTGTGCTGGTGGACTCGAAAGTCAACGGCCAAAAGCAGGATACCTACCCCGTGAACAGCGATATCCGCAGCAAAATGAAAGCATTCTGGGCAATGCTGAAGCAACATGGATTGATGACGGATGAAAATTCCGCCGGCTGACCCGCAGCCAACCCTTCACCGCAGACGAGAAGCTGGGCTTTATTAACCGTCAGCTTGTGGAAACCCGGCAGAGCACCAAGGTGATTACGGCACTGCTGAAGGAGCGGTTCCCGGAAACGGAGATCGTCTATGTGAAGGCAGGATTGGTTTCTGAGTTCCGGCAGGAGTTTGGATTGCTAAAATGCCGAGCGGTTAATGACCTGCACCATGCCAAGGATGCTTATCTGAACATTGTAGTGGGCAATGTCTATCATGAGCGGTTCACAAGCAAATGGTTCCATCTTGATGAACATTACAATGTGCAGGCAAAAAAGCTGTTTTCAAAACCCCAAAGTCATGGCGGCGTGGTCTACTGGAACGGCGAAACGGATGTGGCGCGGGTCAAGAAAATCGTTGCAAAAAACGCAGTTCATCTGACGCGATATGCGTTCTTCCGTAAGGGCGGTCTGTTTGACCAGCAGCCAGCAAAGGCTGCCGAGGGATTGATACCGCTAAAGCAGGGAAAGCCGACTGAAATCTACGGCGGCTATAACAAGGCAACCGCTTCCTGTTTTATGCTGGTGCGCTTTGTACTGAAAGGCAAACGGGAAGTGATGCCGGTTCCCGTGGAACTGTTGGTAATAGATCGTGTTTTGGCAGACCGGGCGTTTGCGCTGGATTATCTTACCCAGGCGGTGGAGAGGATCATCGGCAGTAAGCCGGAAAAACTGGAGCTTCTGCTGAATGGCAGGCCCTTAAAGATCAATACGGTGTTTTGTTTCGACGGAGTGAAGATGGCTCTGGCTGGCAAAAGCAGTGGCGGTGTAAATGTACTGTTGTCTCCGCTGGCAGCTTTGGTGTTACCCAATGAGTGGGAACGGTACGCAAAGCGGCTGGATTCGTTCCTAAGCAAGCAAAAGGTAAACAAAAATATAATACCGGATGAAGCAAATGACGGCATTACCAAAGAGCGAAACATAGAGCTGTATGAGCTATTGACAAAGAAGATGGGCGCATGGCCTTTCGCGCAATTCCCCGGAAACCAGGCCGATACTTTGGAAAAGGGCAGGTTAATGTTTGCAAACGCAGCGATCACGGAACAGGTAAGTTGTCTGATGAATATTCTGCTGATGATGGGGCCTGGGAGCTCCGCTGTTGATCTTAATGTGTGCGGTGGAAAGAAATCCACAGGCAGTAAGGTGATGAATTCCAAGCTGTCCAATTGGAAAAAACGGTATGGGAATGTTCAGATTATCGACGAATCCGCCTCCGGTCTGTTCAGCCGCGAAAGTGACTGCAATCTCCTCAATCTGCTATGAGCTGGAGAACTGTGGTAATCTCCAGCCGATGCAAGCTGGACACAAAAATGGGGTATATGGTGGTTCGGGGCGAAGATGTTCTTCGGTTATTCCTGGATGAGATCGCTGTGGTCATCATTGAAAATCCGGCGGTGGCTATGACTGGGTGTCTTCTGTCGGAACTGATGGAACGGAAGATCAAGGTGATTTTCTGTGACCGGAAGCATATGCCTCAAGGAGAATTGGTCCCCTATTACGGCAGTCACGATTCGTCCCGAAAGTTGCGCGCCCAAATTGCATGGCAGGATACGGTGAAGGGAATTGTCTGGGGGTATGTGATCGCAGACAAAATCCGGCAGCAGGCAAGTTTTTTGCGTGAGCTGGGCTACATACAGGAAGCGATCCTCCTGGATGACTATATCGGACAAATCGAGTTTCAGGATGCCACCAACCGGGAAGGTCATGCCGCAAAGGTCTATTTCAATGCAGTCTTCGGCATGGACTTCTCCCGTAGGAGCGACCATCCCATCAATGCTTCATTGAACTATGGGTACAGCATTCTGCTCTCTGCCTTCAACCGGGAGATAGCCGCCTGCGGCTATGCCACTCAGCTTGGACTGCATCATGGCAATGTATTCAATCAATTCAACCTCAGCAGCGATCTGATGGAACCTTTCCGAATCCTTGTCGACCGAAAAGTATATCACGAGAATATGCAGGAGCTGAATACCGAATCAAAGCGAAAGCTGACCAATGTGCTGAACGAGCAGATTATCATTGGCGGAGCAAAACAAACGGTAATGTCCGCGATCGGCATCTATGTACGAAGCATATTCGACGCGCTGACAGAGAAAGAACTACGCAAAATCAAGTTTTATGAAGTATGAGTTATCGATTTATGCGAATGCTGGTGTTTTTTGATCTTCCCACAGAAACAGCAACGAACCGCCGGGAATACCGGCGGTTCCGCAAGCTGCTTGTCGGCAACGGCTTTTTGATGCTTCAGGAATCCGTATATTGCAAACTTCTGCTGAATAACACGGCCCAAACGGCAATGGCGGAGCTGCTGCGCAGAAATCACCCGCCAGAGGGAACTGTGCAGATGCTGACCATCACGGAAAAACAGTTCGCAAAGATGGAGTATATCACAGGCGCGTGGCACAGCGATGTAATCGACACAGACGAAAGGCTGGTGGAATTATGATCCTGGCACATCCGCAGATGGACACGGTTTTCAATTCTGACGGGGCGTATGTTAATGCGCTTGTTGTTGAAAACCCTGATTTTTACCGGCATTTGCTTTGTGACCTGTATGACCAAATGCAGGGGGACGAGGGAAAATTTGTCCTCTCGGACAGGGGGAAGACTTTACCCATCGCTAAGTGGGTGGAGCTTGTGGACAACTGTGTCCATTTTGAGCTGAACCGAAAATCCCTGTTGACCAGAATATGTGCAGCAATGGAGCAAACAGCGGTTTCGGATAGCTTTTTCCTGAAAACAGCAGAACTGCTGGGAATGTTGGAAAGCTATGTGGATGCGCTGGCTTTTGAGCTTCCCGGGGACATTATCTGTGAAAAATGCTCTGTATCCGGCATTTTGAGGGGAGTTGGCATCAGCCTGCGGGACGACTATAAAGACCCGTTGGAACGGTTGATCGATTTCATGGAGCTGGTACGGGAATTCGACCGGGACAAGCTATTTGTTTTGGTAGGGCTGCGGAGCCTTTTTTCGGATGATAAGGCGGAAGCCTTTCTGAAAACAGTATTGGATCACGGATACCATGTACTCCTGCTCGACTGCATCGCCAGAGAAAAACTGCTCCACGAGAAACGGTTGACTATTGACATTGACCTGTGCGAATTCTAAAATAGAAATGGAATTACACTCCCTCAGCGGCTCGTAACCGTGAATGTTCCCGCATGGGCGGGAATTTGAGGTTTGAGAGTAGTGTAATTTCAAAGCGGTCTTAATCGGATGAAACGCTTTCTGATCCGGATATGCCGTTTGAGAGTAGTGTAATTTCAAAGCGGTCTTAATCTGGGATGGCTGAAAGATCATCCTGTAGCCCGTTTGAGAGTAGTGTAATTTCAAAGCGGTCTTAATCCTTTCATCGTTTATTATTTCGTCCACCACAGTTTGAGAGTAGTGTAATTTCAAAGCGGTCTTAATCCAAATCCTCAAGCACATCGCACACAGCCATGTTTGAGAGTAGTGTAATTTCAAAGCGGTCTTAATCTTGCATGATACTGTTTGTATGCTTGAATAGGTTTGAGAGTAGTGTAATTTCAAAGCGGTCTTAATCCATAATGGAGGGAAAATCAATGGCAAATCCGTTTGAGAGTAGTGTAATTTCAAAGCGGTCTTAATCTTATTGAATCCATTACTTCATACACTCCCCTGTTTGAGAGTAGTGTAATTTCAAAGCGGTCTTAATCTAGAGGGAATCGAACCCACAACCTAATGATGTTTGAGAGTAGTGTAATTTCAAAGCGGTCTTAATCCGCCATCATAAAGGATAGAAATATTCTCAAGTTTGAGAGTAGTGTAATTTCAAAGCGGTCTTAATCTCATCGCCCTGCTGGCCGTATCTTGCACCCGTTTGAGAGTAGTGTAATTTCAAAGCGGTCTTAATCCATTAGTTCAAATGGCGAGAACTCCCGGCTGTTTGAGAGTAGTGTAATTTCAAAGCGGTCTTAATCATGGCTTGAAGGTAAGGATGTTCAAGAGCCGTTTGAGAGTAGTGTAATTTCAAAGCGGTCTTAATCTCCTTCGGTGTCCAGCGTTTTATCTACAACGTTTGAGAGTAGTGTAATTTCAAAGCGGTCTTAATCGGAAGGCGTGCACTACGGCACAACGCTGCCGTTTGAGAGTAGTGTAATTTCAAAGCGGTCTAAGGATTGAGGGGGATAAGGCTTTCCGCGGTGTGAGTTTGAGAGTAGTGTAATTTCAAAGCGGTCTAAGGAGTATTCCACTATCTCACCGCCATTTTTTGATAAAAACGCAGCCGGCCTATTCAGGTCGGCTGCTTGCTTGTTTATAAAGAGAATTCCTCTTCTTTGTACTTAGAAAAATCCGGGGCTTTGGGGCGGGGAGGAACACGCTTGCAGGGGTCGTAGCTGAATTTTCTGCATTTTCCGTCTACGCTGACAACACCCTTTTTCGTACACAGTACCTGCTCGCTGTCAATCTGCGTGCCGTAGGCGCAGTAGGAGCAGGAGCGTTCTATCTTTTTGCGAAACAGCATATCATTTCCTCCCAAAGTATTCTGTCGCTATTATACACCGGCGGGCCGTAAATTTCCACCTATATTTTCTCTTTTTCTGAAAAACAGCTTTACAGCCGACAGCAAGCCTGCCAAAGCTGCGCCTATCCATAGAGTATACTGCCAATTTCCGTGAATCAGCATCCAAAGCCCACAGGCGAGCAGGGTAGAGATAACCATTTGTCCCAGCTTTCCCGGTAGATACAGCCCGAGGCCAACTTTTTCTGTGACGGAAGCGGTTTGCATGGCAACACACAAACCTCCGAAACTGAGCATTGCTTCGCAAATAACAAACCGTAGCCCCTCATTTTGAAGAGCAGGCAGAGCAAAGCACCCGTTTGTCAATTCCAACATCCCGGTGATGATTACCTGAAAGGAAACATCCAGCCTCCATAATACCCATCGCTGCAAAAACTCCAGCATACACCGAAATAAAACTACCCACCCGCAAATCTGCGCCATTGCCTTTATGGCTTTGGAAAAAGCATCCATGACGGAAACCTCTTTGTCCGGCTTCAACTTTGCAGAGGACTGCTTTCCCGGTATCAGAGCGCCGATCATGAATGCTCCGCCAATATGGCAGAGCCATAGTACCCATGGCACCCATTTTGCTTCAAAAAAACCGTTGCAAATGCCGAAAATAAAACCCGGCCCGCAGTTACAGCAAAATGCCATCATCCGGTTGGCATCCGGCTTGGAGAGCTGCCCACGCCGGGCAGCTTCCGCAATGCACTGCGCCCCCACAGGATAACCTCCAAGGCATCCGGTGATGATGAGCGCGTCTGCTCCTTGGGGCATTTTTAATAGGCGGTGAAGGAAGCCAGGAAGCTTAAAACGCAAAACGCTTATCAGAATAGGGGAGAGCATCAAAAAGGGAAATAACGCAGGTATCACGCTTCGGATACATAGCTCAACACCTTCACGGCATCCTTTTAGGGAAGTTTGACTGTCCAAAATCAGCGCCAGCATTGTCCCTGCCCAGAACAGGGCAGATGCCTTATCTTTGCCTTTCATCCCGGTATCACCTCCCTAAAATTTATGCGCCTATCCGAAAAATAGCCCGGCTTCTTTCATACACTAGACTCAAAGGAGGGGTAACTTTGGAGCGAGCAGATAAGGTGATACGGCGTATATCTTCATCATCCATACTTCCTCAGGATGCTTTGCCGGGTATTCCGGTGGTGGAGATTGCCGGAATGGGCAGAGTATTGATTGAGGGCCATAAAGGGGTTACGGAATACGGCCCGCAGCGAATTCAGGTGACTATGAATTACGGAAGCTTGTTGGTAATCGGCTGCGATCTATCCTTGGCCCACATGAGCAAGGAGCGCCTTGTAATCGTGGGTACTGTGAATCAAGTGTGCCTTTGCCGGGGGTGAATGAATGCTTTTTGACCGAGTAAATGTGCGTCTTGTCTCTTCAGATATTCCATCCCGCTTTCACTATATCAGCAGCCGGGGCATCATTCTTTATAACATCCAACAGATTGATTTCCTTACGGCTTCTTTTACTGTTAGCCGCAGCGACTATTTATCCATCCGCCAATATCTGGAAGAAAAAGGGGATACCCTTACCACCATTTCCCACCGTGGCCCGGGAAAGATTCTTGGAGGTTTTATTCGAAGGCCCATCCTATCCTTGACGATTGTTGCTTTGCTGTTTCTTACCCTGTGGATTCCCACAAGGGTTCTTTTCGTTCGGGTGGAGGGAAATCAAGCTGTTCCGCAGCAGCAGATATTGCAAAGTGCGGAAGTATCCGGCATTCGTTTCGGTGCGGGCGTGCGTGGAATCAGAAGCGAGAAGGTTAAAAACAGCCTTTTGCAGCAAATTCCCCAGCTAAGCTGGGTAGGCGTAAATACCAAAGGGTGCGTGGCCACCATTACGGTTGCCGAGCGGCAAACGGCTGACGCAATCGCAGAGGAAGAAACCCGGATAAGCAGTCTGGCAGCAAGCCAAGACGCTCAGATTACAGACATTACGGTTACCGCCGGCAGCGCCTTGGTTAAGCCGGGGGATGTGGTATCCAAGGGGCAAATACTGATATCCGGCTATACCGACTGCGGTATCAAAATTCACGCTACCCACGCAAAAGGGGAGGTTTTTGGGAAGACTTTATATGATAAACAGCTTCTTTTTCCCTCGCAATACGCCGGGAAAGGTGCGCTATTGGCCAAAAACAAAAATATTTTTCTCCAAATCGGAAAAAAAGAGATAAAATTATGGAAAGATAGTGGAATTTCCGGTGCCGTTTGTGATAAAATGTATGCAAGCTATTATCTGACCCTGCCCGGTGGCTTTGTGCTGCCTTTTGGGATTCAGGTAGAAACCTGCGTATATTACCGGCCCGACTACGCTTGTATCGCCCCGGAGCAAGCGCAGCCCATGATGGAGAGTCAGGCCCGAGCGTATCTTGTTGACAGCATGATTTCCGGTCAAATTCTTTCCCAGGCAGAGTCCTTTTCTGAAGAGGATGGGGTGTACCGCCTTACCGGGCGTTATGTGTGCAGGGAAATGGTTGGAAGAATACAATACGAGGAGATTGGAGCATACCATGAGCAAAGTAGTAGAAAGGATCGTAAACGCTGACAGAGTAGAAGACCTGATTACGGTGTTCGGTTCTTTTGATGAAAATATTCGCCGCATTGAGGAAGCGCTTTCCGTAAATATCGTAAATAGGGGAACCGATTTGAAGGTATCCGGCGACGAAGAAGCAGCGGACAAAGCTGTGCGTACCCTTGAGGGTTTGCTGTCTCTGGCAGCGAAAGGTGAGACCATTGACGAGCAGCGTGTACGCTACCTGATTACCCTTGTCAAAGAGGGCAACGAGGATCAGGTCGCCCAAATAGCGAAGGATGTTGTGTGCATTACCGCAAAGGGAAAGCCTATCAAGGCAAAAACCGTGGGCCAGCAGACCTATATGAAGGCCATTGCCAAAAACACCATTACCATTGGCGTAGGCCCTGCGGGTACCGGCAAGACCTATCTGGCAGTCGCGGCGGCTGTTGCGGCTTTCCGGGAACGCACAGTCAACCGTATTGTGCTTACCCGCCCGGCGGTGGAAGCAGGGGAGCGTCTGGGTTTTTTGCCCGGTGACCTGCAGAACAAGGTTGACCCATACCTGCGGCCTCTTTATGATGCGCTTTACGATATGCTGGGTGCGGAAACCTTCCAGAAGTATCAGGAGCGTGGCTCAATCGAAGTTGCGCCGCTGGCCTATATGCGTGGCCGCACTTTGGACGATAGCTTTATCATTCTGGACGAAGCCCAAAACACCACCGGGGAGCAGATGAAAATGTTCCTTACCCGCCTCGGTTTTGGCTCAAAAATCGTAATTACCGGAGATATCACCCAGATTGACCTCCCCGGGGATAAAACCTCCGGCTTGAAGGATGCCATTCGAGTTCTGGATGGGGTGAAGGACATTGCTATTTGCAAGCTCACTTCTGCGGATGTTGTTCGCCATGCCCTTGTGCAGGAGATTATCAACGCATACGAGCGGGATGATAAGAAGAAAACCATGAAAAAACCGGCTCCTAACTTTCAGGGCCGCTACCAAAGGAAGAAATAACTATGGCTAAGACAAAGATAAATATTACTTTTGATGTGTTTTCCATCCGGCAGCCGCTGGTTTCCGGGGTAATCCGCCGGTGCATTGAAGCTGCCTTGAAGGAAGAAAATGTCACCGCTCCCTGCGAAATCAATGTATTTGTTACCAATGACAAAGGTATTCAGGCCATTAACAAGGCCAGCCGGAATATTGACAAGCCTACCGATGTGCTCAGCTTCCCCATGTTCCAGTTGGAAGCCGGAAATCCTCCTGAGGACTGGGAAGAATATTTGGACTTTGAAACCGGGCTTTGTCCTTTGGGGGATATGGCCATTTCTCTGGAGCGCGCTGTAGCGCAGGCTAAGGAATTTGGTCATTCCAGCCGCCGGGAAATCGGCTACCTAACCATTCATTCCATGCTCCATTTGCTTGGCTATGACCACATGGACGAAGGCCCTCAAAAGGCCCGGATGCGCGCCAGAGAAGAGGCCATTGCCGCTGCCATCCCCGGTATGAAGCGCTGATTACTTAAGAAAGAGGGAATTATTATGGGACTTCGCTTTCGTAAAAGTATCAATATCGGCCCCCTGCGCATCAATTTCAGCAAATCCGGCGTTGGCTTTAGCCTTGGCGTAAAGGGCTTTCGTGTCAGCCGGAGCGCAAAAGGGAAAACATCGGCAACCGTCAGCATTCCCGGTACCGGCGTTAGCTATGTAGAAAATCTGGATAAAAACTGGTTTCAAAAGCTGAAAGACAAAATCAAAATCTTCCTTCAAAAGCTTTCTAAAAAAGGAGAATAACATGGCTACCAAAACCGCTATGATTACCATTGCCGGACGGCCCAATGTGGGTAAGTCCACCCTTACCAATTATTTGGTGGGTGAAAAAATCGCCATTGTTTCCAATAAACCCCAGACCACCCGAAACCGCATTTGTGGCATCGTTACCCGGGAGAATACCCAGTTCGTATTTGTGGATACTCCCGGCTTCCATAAGCCCCGAACCAAGCTGGGGGACTATATGGTTGGCGTTACCCGGGAGTCCATTGCGGATGTGGATGCAACCATTCTGGTAGTTGAGCCGATTGCCAGCGTAGGCGCTCAGGAGGAAGCACTTTTGAAACAGCTTGGCGAAAAAAAGTGCCCTGTAGTGCTTGCCATTAACAAAATTGATACCGTAGAAAAGGAAAGCCTGCTGGAAATCATTTCTGTCTATGCTAAGGCTTTCCCGTTCGCTGCCATTATTCCTATTTCCGCAAAGACCGGCGATGGTGTGCAAGAGCTGCTACAGTTCTGCGAAAGCTACGCTGTGGAGGGCCCCTTCCTGTTCCCGGAGGACTATACTACCGACCAGCCGGAACGGCAGGTTATGGCGGAGATTATCCGGGAAAAGCTTCTTTGGACGCTGGACCGGGAGGTTCCTCATGGCACAGCCGTGGAGATTACCAAGTTCTCCGAGCGGGAAAATGGCATTATCGATATCGATGCTACCATCTATTGCGAAAAAGCCAGCCATAAAGGCATTATCATCGGCAAGCACGGCGATATGCTTAAGAAGATTTCTTCCATGGCCAGAGCCGACTGCGAAAAGTTTATGGGCACCCGGGTTTACTTAACCACTTGGGTCAAGGTCAAAGAAAATTGGCGTGACAGCGATTTCTTGGTACGCAATTTCGGCTACAGCGAATAATTTCCATGTGTAACCCTCCGTTCTTTTGCAAAAGCTAGGGGCGGAGGGATGAACATGAATGCAAAGTTTTTCTGGAATGTATTTATGCAGACCGGTGCGCCGGAAGCATATCTGCTCTATAATAAAGCCAAACGCACGGAGGATGACTATGTACCTGACCACCAAAGCGCTGGTACTACGGGTGAGGGAATACGATGAGCGCCACAGCATCATCAAGCTGCTGACACAGGAACAGGGCTTGATTGTTGCTAAGGTAAGAAATCTTCGACGCAAAAACAATCCCTTATCTGCTCCTTGCCAGCTTCTGGTTTACGGCGAATTCACGCTATTTCAATATGGTGACCGGTATACGCTGAACGAGGCTCATTGTCTGAATATGTTTCAGAACCTTCGGCGGGATATTGAATGCTTCGCTCTGGGCACTTATTTTGCGCAAGTTGCAGAGTATATCGTTCAGGAAAGCCAGGAAGATCAGGGAATGCTGCAGCTTGTTCTTAACTGCTTATATGCCCTTTCCGAGCTGAAGCTTCCGCAGGCTCAGGTAAAAGCTGTATTCGAACTGCGTACGGCCTGCATTGCCGGTTTTATGCCGGATTTGAGCGGGTGCGTATCCTGCGGCAATCCAAGGGCAGACCGTTTTGATATATTTAACGGTCAACTAAGCTGCTCCGAATGTGCTACCCACGAAACCCGCAGTCTTCGTATGCCGGTGTCCGGCGGCATATTGGACGCTATGCGCTACATTACCGCCTGTCCGGCATCCAAAATATTTTCTTTCCGGCTGGGGGAAGAAAGCTTGCAGGGGCTGGGCAAGATTACAGAGAGTTTTCTGATTACCCAGCTTGAACATGGGTTTTCCTCTTTGGATTTTTACAAATCTCTATTTGCTTCCTACATATAACAGGAGTTTTCTATGTCTGAACTTTATCAAAAATCTTTATTAAAGCTGGAGCTGGATCAGGTTCTTGAGCTTCTGTCCGCCTGCGCTGGAAGTGAGCTTGGTAAGGCTTTCTGCCGGGCTTTGCAGCCCGTTTCCGACTTGGAGGATGTGCAATCCATGCTGGCGGAAACTACGGCAGCCTCGGAACTGTGCACCCAAAAGGGCAACCCCGGCTTTTCTCAGGTGAAGGATGTTTCCGCCTCTTTGGAGCGGGCTGACCGGGGTGGATGTCTGCAGCCAAAAGAGCTGCTGGAAATCGGCGGCGTTCTGCGCTGCACCCGCACGGTAAAAGCCTATATTTCTGAGGACGAGAAAAAGACGGTTCTTGACCCTCTGTTTTCCGCCCTTTCTCCCAATAAATATCTGGAAGACCGAATTTTTGGCGCTATTTTGTCGGAAGAAGAAATTGCGGACAATGCCAGCCCTGAGCTTTCGGATATTCGCCGCCACATGCGTATTCAGAGCGGCAAAATTAAGGATAGTTTGCAAAAAATCATCTCTTCTCCGGCTTATTCCAAGTTTTTGCGGGAGCCGATTATTACCATTCGGGATGGGCGCTATGTAGTGCCGGTTAAGAGCGAGTGCAAGGGGGATGTTCCCGGCCTTGTGCATGATGTTTCCTCCTCCGGCTCTACCTATTTTGTGGAGCCTATGTCCGCTGTTAACGCGAACAACGCTCTGCGGGAGCTGGAACTTAAGGAAAAGAAGGAAATCGAGCGTATTCTTTCTGAGCTTTCCGCGGAAGTTGCTTCCCGTCGGGAGGATATCGGCCAGAATGTTGGAATTTTGGTGCGGCTGGATGTCATTTTCGCAAAAGCCCGTCTGGCCTACAGCATGAACGCATGGGAGCCGATTATGAACGATCAGGGCAGGGTAGCGCTGAAAAATGCCCGCCATCCTCTGATTGATTCCCATAAGGTAGTCCCTATTTCCCTGCATTTGGGTACCGATTTTGACACCATGATTATCACCGGCCCCAATACGGGCGGCAAGACTGTTACGCTAAAGACGATTGGCCTTCTGACCTTGATGGCAGAGTGTGGTCTTCACATCCCGGCAGGGGATGGCAGCACCCTTTCCACCTTTGATGCCATTCTGGCAGATATCGGCGATGAGCAGTCCATTGCCCAGAGCCTTTCCACCTTCTCCAGCCATATGCGTACCATTGTGGATATTGTGGAGGAGTGTGACGACCGTACGCTGGTTCTTTTTGACGAACTGGGTGCCGGCACAGACCCTGCCGAGGGTGCTGCGCTGGCGATTGCCTTGATTGAATTCTGCCGCAAAATGGGCAGCCGGGTGGTTGCAACTACCCACTATGCCGAGTTAAAGCTCTACGCTATGCGTACCCAGGGGGTTATCAACGCTTCCTGCGAGTTCAATGTGGATACTTTGCAGCCTACCTACAAGCTGCTGATCGGCATTCCCGGTAAATCCAACGCCTTTGCTATTTCCCGTAAGCTGGGACTTCCGGAGCATATTCTGAAGGAAGCCAATGATCTGGTAGGTCAAAGCGATAAGGACTTTGAAGATGTGCTTCTCCAGTTGGAGCAGCAGCGCCAGCAGATGGAAAGCGCAAGAGCGGAAGCGGAACGCCTGCGTATTCAAACGCAAAAGGTAAAAGAGCAAAGCGAAGCCTACAGCGCCCAGCTTCAAAAGGAGCGGGACAAGGCTATGGAGCAGGCCAGACGGGAAGCTCAGCAGATTATTGAGGATGCCCGCATTGCTGCCAATCAGGCCAGCGAAGAAATGAAGCAGCTCCGCAAGCAGCTTCAGGAGAATGCGGATGTACAAGGCATCAACCAGCGGCAAGCGGATGTTCGCCGCAGCCTGAATGAAGCCCAGAGCAAGCTTCGGGAGAATGAAGTAAAGCAAAATCGCCCTGAGCCGACCAGAGGTATTCTGGTAGGCGATACGGTAGAGCTTTTGAAGCTGGGTACCAAAGCCAGCGTAATTGCTATCAACAAAGACGGCACCTATCAGCTTCAGGCGGGTATTCTCAAGCTGAACGCCAAGCCGGAGGAAGTTTATCTTCTGGAACAGTCCAATCCCTATCAGGAAAAGAAGCAGCGACCTGCTCACTCCGGGCGGGAGATGAAGATGGCTGCTACTGTATCCGAAGTAGACCTTCGGGGAATGGACTCTGTGGAAGCCGTTTCCGTTATGGAGCGCTATCTGGATGAGGCAATGCGCGCCAACTTGCCCTCGGTGCGTATTATTCACGGAAAGGGAACCGGTGTGCTCCGTAGCGCAGTACAGCAGGCTCTGCGAAAGAATAAGCATATCAAGAGCTTCCGACTGGGCGTTTATGGCGAAGGTGAGGACGGCGTAACGATTGCGGAGTTCAAATAATGATTTCTTTTCGGAAATTTGCTGGAAAAATCATGAAGTGGTTGACTTTTTCCACAAATTTGGTATCATATAGTTAGTTACTTTTACTGCCATCCTCGGCAGGGGCAAAGAAGGAGAGTATCTATTATGTTCAACAAAGAGATCGTAGTACGCTGTGAATCCGGCTTGCACAACCGTCAGGCTACATATTTCGTGCAGAAAGCCAACGAGTTCGACAGCAATATCTGGCTGGAATCCGGCAACCGTAAGATGAATGCCAAGAGCCTTCTGGGCATTATGTCTATGGGTGTGATTACCGGCGCTACTGTTAATTTGATCGCTCAGGGCGCTGACGCCGAGGCCGCTGTGCTGGCTCTTGAAGAGCTTTTGCTTCGGGACGTTTACTAAACCCTAACGAACTGACCGCCTTGATGCTGCTCTCGGGAACGCATTGAGGCGGTTTTCTTTTGGAGTAAATCTTATGACCTTTGATGAATTGAAGGATAAAGCCAATTCCTTGCCCTATGCCCCCGGCGTGTATATCATGCGGGATAAAAATGATAAAGTTATCTATGTTGGCAAGGCGAAAAAGCTGAAAAACAGGGTAAGCCAGTATTTTCAGGATACTGCCTCCCATACCCCTAAAACAAGGCTTATGGTTAGCCATATCCATCACTTTGATGTAATTGTTGCTGCTTCGGAGTTTGAAGCGCTGGTGCTGGAATGCTCGCTGATTAAGCAGCATATGCCCAAATACAATATCCTTTTAAAAGACGATAAGGGCTATCCCTATATCCGCTTGGATATGCGGGAAGACTATCCCCAAATGACCATTGTATCGAAACTCAGCCGTGACGGTGCTTCTTATTTTGGCCCCTTCGGCAGCCGTGGCGTTACAAAGGATTTAATAGAAGCCCTTTGCATCACCTTGAAGCTGCCTCGCTGCAGCAGGAAATTTCCCAAGGATATCGGGAAAAGCCGTCCGTGTTTGAATTACCACATGGATCAATGCAGCGCTTGGTGCCAAGGAGGCAAGTCAAAGGAAGCCTTTCGGGAGCAGATGGAGCAGGCTCGTGAGCTACTGTCCGGCAACTATAAAAAGGTTGCGGAGGATATCAAAGCGCAAATGCTCCATCATGCGGAAAATCTGGAGTTTGAGCTGGCAGCGGGACTTCGGGATAGGCTCAACAGCGTGGAAGCTCTGGGCCAAAAACAGCTTGTTACCGCCGCTACCTTGGCGGATATGGATGTAATCGGCTACGCATCCAACCAGACAAAAGCCTGCTTTGCGGTTCTTCATTTTTCCGGCGGTAATTTACTGGATAAGGACTATGAAGTATTCCCCGTTCCTGACGATGCGGAATCTGCGGTATCCAGCCTGATGAAGCAGTATTATCTCAGCCGGGGCATTGCGCCGAAAATCCTGTTGCTGCCCTTCCCGGTGGAAGACGGAGAGCTGTTTACCCAGCTTATGGAGCAGCAATTCGGCAAAAAAAGCAAGCTCCGTATTCCTCAGCGGGGGGATAATATGCGCCTTGTAGAGCTGGCGCAAAAGAACGCTTTGGAAGAGGTTCAGCGTGTTACCAGCAAAGAAGAACGCATCAGCGGCACATTGGTGCTTCTGGGAAAAATGCTTGCCATGGAGCCACCCAAGCGCATAGAATCTTTTGACATTTCCAATATTGCCGGCACGGATATTGTGGCAGGTATGGTTGTGTTTGAAGATGGAAAAGCTAAAAAAAGCGAATATAAACGCTATAAGATTCAAGACCTAACCGACCAGGATGACTACGCATCCATGGAGCAGGTTGTTCGCCGCAGACTGCTTCGTTTGCAAGCAGGGGATAAGGGCTTTGAAAAAAAGCCGGATCTTTTGCTGATTGACGGCGGTATTAACCATGCCGCCGTAGCCTTGCGGGTGGTTCAGGAGCTGGGAATGGATATCCCGGTATTCGGTATGGTCAAGGACGACCGGCACCGCACAAGGGCGCTGGTGACCCCTGAGGGGATGGAAATTGCCATAGATGGCCAGCAAGCCGTATTTTCTTTTATTGGCAATATTCAAGAGGAAACCCACAACTGGGCCATCGGCTACCATCGTCAGCTTCGCAGCAAGCGGCTGCGGTATTCCCAGCTAAATCAAATTCCCGGTATTGGAGAAAAACGGAAGCAGCAGCTTCTCAAAACTTTTGGTTCCATTCAGGGCATTCAGGCGGCTTCTTTGCAGGAGCTTGCGCGTATCCTGCCAAAAGATGCCGCAAGAGCGGTATATGACCATTTTGCCACAAAGGAGGATACCTTATGAGAGTAATATCCGGCAGCGCCCGGGGAACCGTATTAAAAACCCCGGAAGGAATGAAAACCCGGCCTACTGCAGACCGGGTAAAGGAGGCCCTTTTCAGCATACTCCAGTTTGAACTTCCCGGCGCTTGCGTGCTGGATTTGTTCGGAGGTACCGGGCAGCTTGGCATTGAGGCTCTCAGCCGTGGCGCTAAAAAGGCCGTATTTGTGGACGAGCAGGCAGCCGCCTGTAAGCTGATAAAAGAGAACCTGAACCGCTGTAAGATGCAAAGCCAGGGTCAGGTAATTCAGGCGGATTACATGGCCTATCTGAAAAATTGCAAAGAAAAGTATCAAATCATCCTGTTAGACCCCCCTTATGCAGAAGTTTTTCTGGAAAATGCGCTGAAAATGATTACAGAAATTGACATTTTGCAATCTGGTGGTATAATAGTTACCGAGCGACCTTTGGAGAAGGCGTTGGCTATGGAGTTTCCCGGCTACACCCGCTCCAGAGATTACAAATACGGAAAGACGCTTCTGGCATTGTACCGAAAAGCGTAATGAGGCTAGTATCATGCAGATTGCCATTTATCCCGGTAGCTTTGATCCGGTTACCAGCGGCCATTTAAATATTATTCGCCGCGCTGCCAAGATTTTTGACAAACTGATTGTATGTGTCATGGTCAACGGCGGAAAAAGCCCTATGTTCAACCAAAGCGAGCGGGTAGAACTGATTCGTATGGTTACCGGCGACCTTCCCAATGTAGAGGTAGACGCTTCCAATGAGCTTTTGGCAGAATATGCCAAGCGGCGGGGAAGCTGCGTGATTGTCAAAGGGCTTCGGGCCGGATCTGACTTTGAAAATGAATTCCAGATGGCTTTGATTAACCACAAAATCAATCCTGAGCTGGATACCATGTTTCTGACCGCTGAGCATCAATATATGTATTTAAGCTCCAGCACCGTAAAGGAATTGGGCTGCTACGATGTGGATTTGTCAGATTTCTTGCCCAGTCAGATCATCCCCAAATTTAAAGAGAGAATTGAAACCATTCGTCAAGGAGGAAATAAATAATGAATGAACAGCACATTGAGGATATGATCACAGTATTGTACGATATGATTCAGGACGCCAGGTCTATGCCTTTGGCTTCTGATAAGTGTATTCTGGAGCGGGATAAAGTTCTGGATATGCTGGATGAAATTATTGCCCAGCTTCCCGGTGAGCTGAAGCAGTCCCGTACCATTGTGAACTCCCGCAACGAGCTGATTGGTCAGGCTCGCCGTGAGGCTGAAGCCATTATTCGTCAGGCGCAGGAGAATGCAAAGGAGATGGTCTCCAAGGAAGCTATCTACGAAGCAGCAAAGCGCCAGTGCCAGGAAATGATTGCTCAGACCCAGAATCAGGTAGCCGGTATTCGCAAGGCCAGCAACGATTATATGAACGAAGCTCTGCGAAAGACTGAGGAAGCGATTAGCCAGTCTTTGGCCGATGTTCAGGATGTTCGCGTTCGCTTCAAAGCTCTTGTTGAAGCCCAAGAGCGCAATAGTGTGGAAAGCGTCTAAATAAAATAACTGATTTCCCGGAGCAGACAACGCTGTCTGCTCCGGTTCTTTTTTATCCTGGTGAGAATATCCTGTAGGGAAGGGAAGTGGTAGGCATGAGTAAGGCCCAAAAAGGAACACAGAGTAAATCAATTCCAATAGGGATTGGAATTGGCACAGGAGTAAGTATTGCCAGTACGCTGGCTGCCGCCGCAGTGCTTGCCCTGCTAATTGCATCAAACAAACTTGCTCCCACAGCAATGCGTTACGGCGTGATGGTGCTTCTGATGGTCTCCTCCATCATTGGGGCAATGGTATCCAACGCAAAGGTGAAAAGTAAGAGAATGATCGTAAGTATGGTTACGGCATTGTGTTATTTCGTCACGCTTCTGTGTATCACCGCTCTGCTGTTTGATGGCATGTATCAGGGGGTTCCGGCTACGGCAATGGTCATAATGGGCGGCGGATTGATTGCCGGCTTGCTTCCCTCAGGGCAGGGGAGCGCCAGACATAGCCGTAAAAGAAAAAAGCGATATGGTTAAGTTGTACAAAAAGGCAATGCAGGTAAAAACAAATCGTCTGCATTGCCGTTTTTGCAAGTTTTCTTGCAAAAACAATATTTAGTGCGGCCGTTTGCAATCAGCCCCTAGATATTGCAAAATAGTTGAAAATGGTAAACGCGAATTTTTGCCCGGTTACCTCAGTTGACATAATCCTGTTGACATAAAAATCGGCATAATTTACAAAAAGAGTTAAAATCGCCAAAATCCCTTGCAATTTCATCGGTTTTGGAGTATAGTATTCATGCAATGTGATAATTCATGGGGATATTATGTCCTTTGCATGAAACGCTCCCAAAGTTCATTGAGGAGATTAGATTTATGCAAACCTATAAATTCCCGCAGTTTTCCTATCCGTCAAGCATCAGGCTTTCTGCCCTTTTGGTGCTCTGGTCTTTCGGAATTATCCTTGGCGCAGCCGCAGGCGGAGTTGCTTCCTCTGAGTCTATTTCTTTGATGCGCCGGGCGCTTATTGCTCCGGTGTCGATCGTTAGCCTGTTTATCTGCGTCAGCCTTCCTTTTGCGTTTACCGCAGCCGCTGTCCTGTCGGGCAGGTCTTGGTTGGTTTATATTCTTTGCGGCCTGAAAGGTTTTTCTTTTGCTTATACCGGCAGCCTTTGCCTCGTTTGTTTTGGTGATGCCGGGTGGCTTGCAAGAGCGCTGCTTTTATTTTCCCAAATTGCTGTAGTTCCTGCCTTATGGTATGTTTGGCTGTCGCTGTGCAAAGGGAAGATGCATTTAGGTCGCTGCGGTTTTGGCTTGCTTCCGGCCTATCTTATTACGGTCGCTTTGCTGGATTATTTTAAGGTCGCTCCCTATTTGGCAGGCCTTAGTTCATAGAAATGCAGAAGGATGTACATTTATGTTGGATCTGGTTCATGCTTATGAAAATTACCTTACTAAGGTAAAACAGGCATCCGCCAACACCGTCAGCTCCTATATGCGTGATATTCGCCAGTTTTCCGGCTGGCTTCACGAGCGGGAGAATGTGGATGTTGTAGATGCCAAACAATTTCATATCAGCAGCTATGTAGACTTTCTGCGTGAAGACGGCCGCTCCGGCGCTACGCTTTCCAGAGCGGTTGCAAGTTTGAAGAATTTCTACAGCTATTTGGTTTCCTCCGGTTTTTTGGAGACTTCCCCGGTAACAGATATTCATGTTGACCGAGGCGAGAAAAAGCTGCCATCCATCCTTACAGGCCGGGAAATCGAGCTTTTGCTGGCTCAGCCCGCTCCTGTAGATCCCAAAGGAATCCGTGACAAGGCTATGCTGGAGGTTATGTACGCCACCGGTATCCGGGTTACTGAGCTGATTGATCTGAATGTTGAGGATGTCAATCTGGAGCAGGGGATTATCAAATGCAGCGGTTCTAAAAAGACAAGAGTTATCCCGCTGTATCCTGCCGCTTTGAAAGCTCTTACTGTTTATCTTCGAGATGTTCGCGGCGGTATGGTAGCCAGCAGGGAAGAGAATGCCCTCTTTGTAAATATCAACGGCGTGCGTATGAGTCGCCAAGGCTTCTGGAAGATACTGAAGCATTATCAGGCAACTGCACATATTGAAAAAGAAATCACGCCCCATACCTTGCGGCACAGCTTTGCGGTTCACCTTTTGGAAAACGGCGCAGATATCGGAGCCGTTCAGGAGCTTATGGGCCATAGTGACATTTCTTCTACACAACTATATACCCACATGCTGAACCAGAAAATCAAATCTGTGTACGATAAGTGCCATCCCAAAGCTTAAAACCCTGTTGTTTCAAGGACAACAGGGTTTTTTGTACAAAAATCCCGGCTGTGATCATTCACAGCCGGGAATAGAGCAAATAGGGGAGAGCGCTTAGGTATTGGTCATAGCAGCCAGAACATTGACTTCCATTTCCTGAATGCCCTTGCGCATAGCAAGACCTTCCTCAATATCAATATCAATATAGCCGCCGTCGTGGGTGCAAACAATGCGGTTTGTCTTTCCTGCCATCAGAAGCTCTACAGCAAGGTATCCCATCTTGGTAGCGTTTACACGATCTCTGGCAGAGGGAGAACCGCCTCTCTGAATGTGCCCAAGAACCGTCACTCGAGGGTCAAGGGCAATGGAGTCCTTAATCTGTTTGGCAATATCCGCAGCAGAACCAGCACCTTCTGCTACTACAATCATGTAGTGGGTAAACCCGTTCAGGCGCGCCTGGCGGATTTTTTCAATCACATCCCGCTCAAAGTCGATAGGGGACTCGGGCACCAGCACAGCAGTAGCACCTACAGCCAGACCCACATACATAGCGAGGTATCCTGCATTACGCCCCATAACCTCAACCACAGAGCAACGCTCATGGGACTGCATGGTGTCTCTCAGCTTGTCAATGCATTCAATCGCAGTATTGGCAGCGGTATCAAAGCCGATGCAGTAATTGGTGCAGCTAATGTCATTATCGATGGTGCCGGGAATACCAATCACATTAATGCCATACTTAGAAAGGGCAAGGGCACCACGGAAAGTGCCATCGCCACCAATGGCTACAATACCGTCTAACCCAAGGAATTTACAGGTAGCAACAGCCTGTTTTTGGCCTTCCTCGGTCATAAACTCTTGGCTGCGCGCTGTATAGAGAATTGTGCCGCCCCGGTTGATAATATGGGCCACACTTCGCTCGTCCAGCTTAACGATATCGCCGTTGATCAGGCCATTCCAGCCGCGGCGAATACCGTAGCATTCAATTCCATGAAACATAGCCGTACGAACCACAGCACGAACAGCAGCGTTCATACCGGGCGCGTCGCCGCCGCTGGTAAGTACACCAATTCTTTTAACGCTCATAGGAGAACCCTCCAAATAATTGAATTAACTTCTTAATTTTACCATTTTTCTACAGAAAGTAAAGAAAAATTTTTATGAATGACACGAGCGGAATATTCCTAAGTGTTTCTAAAGGCAAAACTAAGGAATAACTAAGTAAGTATATAATCTAGCTCCGGTTGTTTCCAAAATCTATCCTTTGAATTACGCTAAAAAAGCTTTTGCAATAACAGGGAGGGGGCTAAATGCACAATACAGACTTGACAAACCACTCTGGCTCTGCTAAACTAAAGGCGAAGCGAACGCAACAAAATAAAAATTTTGTTGCGTTCGAGGCATATACTTACAATAAAATTTCTGTCAGACAGCGGCCGGCAGTTTATTGGGCCTTAAATCTGGGAAATCCAGTAACGCTCTTAGCGCCGTTAAGAGCTTACCGGATTTATGAAACAATTTCACCTACCAATGTTTTGGCCATGCAGACTCACCGGGCTATTGAAACCATGTAAATATTATTTATAAAACTATCATTTATCTGCTTATAAAAGTGAGGAAAAAACTATGCAAAGATACTACGATGCACCACAGATTCTAAAAGATTTTTTAGCCTACCATGAAAACATCAAAGGTCAATCCCAGAAAACCGTTGAAGAATACTATCTGGATCTTCGAATGTTCCTGCGTTTTATGAAGCTCATGCGCAACGAAATGCCAATTCAAACAAGATTGGATGATATTCCTATCAAAGATATCGATATTTCGTTCGTAAAAAGCATAACTACATCCGAAATATTCGATTTTCTGTCATACTTAGCCAACGATCGGGTATTTAACCCAGACTCCCCTGCCCCTGAACGGGGAATATCTGCATCTTCAAGAGCCAGAAAGCTATCGGCAATTAAGTCTTTCTATAAGTATCTTACAGTAAGAACCAAGCAATTGCAAGAAAATCCTGTAGCAGATTTGGAATATCCCAAGTTACGAAAAAGCCTTCCCAAATATCTTACTATGGAGCAATCTGCTGCCCTCCTACAAGCAGTTTCCGGGCAAAATCAAAAGCGAGATTACGCGATATTAATGATATTCCTAAACTGCGGAATTCGTCGTAGTGAGCTGGTGGGCCTGAATATTACTGATGTTTACGAAGATAGACTTCGAGTAGTCGGCAAAGGCAACAAAGAACGCTTTGTTTACTTTGGAACCCCCTGCCGTAAGGCAATTGAAGCATATATGCCCATCCGAAACAAGAAAATCCTAACAGATAACCGTGCGCTATTCGGTTCTCGGGATGGCAACCGCATCAGCGTTACCGCAGTACATCGCCTTGTAAAAAAGGCATTGCTCCAGGCGGGACTTGACCCGCAACAGTATTCTGCCCATAAACTGCGCCATACTGCCGCAACCATGATGCTCTCCGGCGGTGTGGATGTGAAAACAGTTCAGGAGGTTCTTGGCCACGAGAACCTAAACACGACCCAAATTTATACCCACATTGAAAATACAGAGCTGAAAATTGCAGCGCAGGCTAATCCTCTGTCTAAGCTGGATTTTTCTGAAGATGAATAACCGCCAAAAATGTTGATTTTCGGATAAAAGTTTTATAATATAACATAAGCAACTAATAGTTGACATCGTTCTAGCCGCAGGTGATATATTTTGTCTATAGGAGAAAGAATTACAGATTTAAGAAAAAAGCAGAATATTTCCCAAGTACAGCTTGCACAGGCTTTGGATATATCCAGGCAAGCAGTCAGCAAATGGGAAAATGACATTAGCAGCCCGGACACCTTGAACCTTATTAAGCTAGCGGATATTTTGGATACCCAAGTTGAGTACTTAGCAACCGGAAGAATGCCTGGTCCCCTGCCCTCTCCCGAGCCGGTAATTGTTAAGCAGATAGAAACGGTTGAAAAAATCGTTGAGGTTGAAAAAGTCGTGGAAGTGGAAAAGGTGGTATCGGTAGATAAACCGGTGATTGTCGAAAAGCCCGTTCCCGTAGAGAGAATCGTTACAAAGAAGATTTATCGGACAAGATTTGTTCGCAACCCCTTAGAGTTTCTGTTTGTAGGCGTAGGCGGCCTGATTCTCGGTATCATCATTGGATATTTGCTTTAGCTTATCTGCTTTTTCTGTTCCCTCCCCTCTATCTAAGGATTCGTTTTTTAACCCAAAAAAAGAAAAAAATTTGGGGCTTAACAATTTGGCTTGACAAAATAAACTTCCGCTTTTATAATCACGGTAATACCAAGTTTGGAGCGGCAGTATCCGCCCCACCCAAATAAGACCCTTCTCTTTCTGAGGAGTAAGGCCGAACGGACAGCCGGGTCAATAGCCGATGCGGGGTATAAACTCGCAACGCAGCTTTCGCTGTATCTTATTGATTGAGTTAAAAGCTCAATTTCCCAAGTGGTTCTCATTCGGAGAGCCGGTGTTAAAAGCACAAACTTGCGAAACGGTCAATCAGAGTAGTAAAAGTATGATTGCTATATAGACTCTCATCCGTTCCCTCAGGCAGAAGAATCGCCTCCCACTTGGGGGGATTAAAGGCTTTTCCTGAAGATGATTTAGACGCAGGTATGTGCTTTGGCGCGTATCTGCGTTTTTTGTCGTCCATTTTAGAAAGAAAGAAGGAGTTCTCTGTGAAGAAGAATTATCTGGATCAGAGCCGCGCACCCATTTATGAGGCGCTGGAGCGCTTTCGGAAAATGCGTGTCGTGCCCTTCGATGTTCCCGGACATAAGCACGGCAGAGGCAATCCGGAACTGACGGCTTTTCTTGGTCAGCAATGTATGGATGTGGATGTCAACAGCATGAAGCCTCTGGATAACCTCTGTCACCCGGTTTCTGTGATTCGGGAGGCAGAAGAATTGGCAGCGGATGCTTTTGGCGCGTCCCACGCTTTTTTGATGGTGGGCGGCACTACCAGCAGCGTGCAGAGTATGGTGCTGACGGCTTGCAAACGGGGAGATGAGATTATCTTGCCCAGAAATGTCCACCGCAGCGTCATCAACGCCTTGGTGCTCTGCGGCGCGATTCCGGTCTATGTCAATCCGGAGGTGGATCAGCGATTGGGCATTTCTCTGGGTATGACCAGAGAAGCCGTTCAAAAAGCCATCAAAGATCATCCCAATGCGGTGGCTGTTCTGGTGAATAACCCGACCTACTACGGTATCTGCTCCGACCTGCGTGCCATTGTGCGCATGGCTCATGAAGCAGGAATGCTGTGCCTTGCGGATGAAGCCCACGGAACCCATTTCTACTTTGGCAACGGGCTACCTGTTTCTGCCATGGAGGCAGGCGCGGATATGGCTGCGGTATCCATGCATAAAAGCGGCGGCAGTCTCACCCAGTCCAGTCTTTTGCTTATCGGCTCCGGGGTGCACCCCGGCTATGTGCGGCAGATCATCAACCTGACCCAGACTACCTCCGGCAGTTATCTGCTTATGAGCAGTCTGGATATATCCCGCCGGAATCTGGCCCTGCGGGGGCGGCAAGTGTTCCACAAGGTGGAGGATATGGCTGAGTACGCCCGGGAGGAGATCAATGCCATCGGCGGCTATTACGCCTTCGGTAAGGAGCTGCGTAACGGCAACTCTGTCTTTGACTTTGATGCCACCAAGCTCAGCATCAACACCCGGGGCATTGGCCTCGCGGGCATCGAGGTCTACGATATCCTCCGGGATGAATACGACATTCAGATTGAGTTTGGTGATATCGGCAACATCTTAGCATACCTGTCCATCGGTGACCGCTCTCAGGAGCTGGAGCGGCTGGTCAGCGCACTGGCGGAGATCAAGCGAAGAAATCATCGGGACGGCGCAAACCTACTGAAGCAGGAGTACATCGACCCCATTGTAGTTGCTTCCCCGCAAGAGGCCTTTTACTCTGAAAAGGTAAGCTTGCCTCTCTGGGAGAGCGAGGGCCATGTTTGCAGCGAGTTCGTTATGTGCTATCCCCCCGGAATCCCTGTTCTGGCCCCCGGCGAACGGATCACCCGGGAGATTCTCGATTACATCGAGTATGCGAAAGCTAAGGGCTGCAGCATGACCGGCCCGGAAGACCCAGACATTCTGCGGTTGAATGTTCTGAAATAAGGAGAGAACATCCATGGAAATGTGGTTTAGCGAATTTCATACCCCGGATGTGAAGCATTCCATCCGGGTGACCCGGCACCTGTATGCGAAGAAAAGCAGCTACCAGCAGATTGATATTTTTGAAACCCCGGAATATGGGCGGGTGCTGACTTTGGACGGTAATGTGCAGCTAACAGAGCGGGACGAGTTCATTTACGATGAGATGATTACCCATGTGCCCATGGCGGTACACCCCGGCATCACCGATATTCTGGTGATTGGCGCCGGTGACGGCGGCGTGGTTCGGGAGCTGACCCGGTATGACCGGGTGAAGCGCATCGACCTGGTGGAGATGGATCCCCAGGTTGTGGAAGCTTGCCGGGAGTTTCTGCCGGGAAACGCCTGCCGAATGGACGACCGGCGGGTACATATCTTTTTTGAAAATGCTCTGCGATTTATCCGCCGGTGCGAGGGGGCGTATGACCTGATTATTGTGGACTCCACCGACCCCTTTGGCCCCTCGGAGGGGCTGTTCACCAAGGAGTTCTACGGCTGCTGCTTTAACGCCCTGAAAGAGGATGGAATCATGGTCAACCAGCAGGGCAGCCCCTTCTATGCCCACGATGCCGAAGCCATGAAGCGCAGCCACAAACGAATTGTAGAGACCTTCCCTATTAGCAAGGTCTATCAGGCCCATATCCCTACATACGCCGCGGGCTACTGGCTTTTCGGCTTTGCCAGCAAGAAGTATCATCCCACAAACGATGTGGATATGGACACATGGAATGCTCTGAATCTGCGCACCCGGTACTACACCCCCCGGCTGCACATCGGCGCTTTCGCACTACCGGCGTTCTTGGAAGAAATGCTTTTGGAGGTGGAAAAGTAATGGCTTTGAAACCTAATATTGAAACTTTTATCGGCTGTGATGCTTCCTACGAGGACGCAAAAATCGTCCTCTTCGGCGCGCCCTTCGACTCCACCACTTCTTTCCGGCCCGGAGCCCGGTTCGGCCCCGCCGCCATGCGGCATGAGAGCTTCGGACTGGAAACCTACAGTCCCTATCAGGATGCCGACCTTACAGACTATGCGGTTTTTGACAGCGGCGATCTGGAGCTGTGCTTCGGCAGCACGGAAGCAGCGCTTGCGGATATTGAGCAGCGGACGCAAACCATTCTTGCCGATGGAAAGCTTCCTCTGCTTTTAGGTGGGGAACACTTAGTAACTCTGGGCAGCTTTCGGGCGGTCCGGAAGCGGTATCCCGATGTCCACATCATCCATTTCGATGCCCACGCAGATCTGCGGGACGATTATTTGGGAGCAGAGCTGAGTCACGCCTGTGTTCTGCGCCGATGTCATGACCTTGTGGGAGACGGCAGAATTCATCAGTTCTGCATCCGCAGCGGAGACCGGGAGGAATTCCGCTTTGCTAAGGAGCATACGGATATGCACCCGATGACGCTGGATGGCCTTTCCGATTGCGTTGCCGCCCTGAAAGCGTCCAATACCCCCGTCTATTTTACCATCGATCTTGACTGCCTCGACCCCTCCGTGTTCCCGGGAACGGGGACTCCCGAGGCTGGCGGCATTACCTTCTTACAGCTTCTGGAAGCCATACGGGAAGTTGCCCGGTGCCGCATTGTCGGCGGGGATGTGAATGAGTTGGCTCCCATGCTGGACAATACCGGTGTATCCACGGCAACCGCCTGCAAAGTCCTGCGGGAGCTGCTGATTGCGATTTTGAAAAAATAAACAAATTCTGGAGGAGAAAAACATGAGCAGAGTTTTAGTCATCGGCTGCGGCGGCGTGGCTTCCGTTGCCATTTCCAAGTGCTGTCAGGTAAGCGAGGTATTCACGGAGCTGTGCATTGCCAGCCGCACCAAGAGTAAGTGTGACGCTCTGGCGGCAGAGCTGGCCCCCAAGACTGCCACCAAAATCACCACCGCTCAGGTGGATGCGGACAATGTGGACGAACTGGTTTCACTGATTCACAGCTATAAGCCTGATTTGGTCATGAACATCGCCCTGCCCTATCAAGACCTGACCATCATGGAGGCCTGCCTTGCCTGCCATGTGAACTACATGGACACCGCCAACTACGAGCCGGAAAACACCGATGATCCCGAATGGCGTACCATCTACGAAAAGCGCTGCAAGGAAGCCGGCTTCTCCGCCTACTTCGATTACTCCTGGCAGTGGGCATACCGCAAAAAGTTCGAGGATGCCGGACTGGTGGCGCTGCTGGGCTGCGGCTTTGACCCCGGCGTAACGCAGGCTTACTGTGCCTACGCCAAGAAGCACGAGTTCGATACCATCGACACCATCGATATTCTGGACTGCAACGGTGGCGACCATGGCTATGCCTTTGCTACCAACTTCAATCCGGAGATCAACCTCCGGGAAGTGTCTGCCCCCGGCAGCTACTGGGAAGATGGTCATTGGGTGGAGATTCCCGCTATGTCCATTAAGCGGGAGTACAACTTTGATCAGGTGGGTCAGAAGGATATGTACCTGCTGCACCATGAGGAGATTGAATCGCTGGCTCAGAATATACCCGAAGTCCAGCGCATCCGTTTCTTCATGACCTTTGGACAGAGCTATCTGACCCATATGAAGTGTCTGGAAAATGTGGGAATGCTGTCCACTACCCCGATCAACTTCGAGGGCAAGGAGATTGTGCCCATTCAGTTTTTGAAGGCACTACTGCCCGATCCCGCCAGCCTTGGCCCGCGCACCCATGGCAAGACCAACATCGGCTGCATCTTTACCGGCAAAAAGGACGGTAAGGACAAGACTTACTATATCTACAATGTATGCGACCATCAGGCGTGCTATAAGGAAGTCGGCTCTCAGGCCATCAGCTACACCACCGGCGTGCCTGCAATGTGCGGTGCCCTGATGCTGCTGACCGGCAAGTGGACCACCGTGGGTGTACACACCGTGGAGGAGTTTGATCCCGATCCCTTCCTGGACGCTCTCGACAAGCACGGCCTGCCCCGCAGCGAGTCCCGCAATCCGGTGCTGGTTGACTGATGGCTGCTGTAGACAATCGCCCTCCCTTTCGAGGCTTGGAAGGGAGAGACCCGGCGAAGCTGCTATCTGCGGTTCCCACCCCTTCCTACATTCTGGATGAGGCCCAGCTAAAGCGCAACGGCGAGATTCTGACATCCGTGGCGGAGCATACCGGCGCAAAGTTTTTGCTTGCCCAGAAGGCTTTTTCCAATTTTAACCTCTACCCTGTTCTGGCACCCTACCTTGCCGGAACGGAGGCCAGCGGGCTGTACGAAGCCAGGCTGGGTGCGGAGGAAATGCCCGGAAAGGAAGTCCATGTGTTCTGCAGCGCTTATCGGGAGCAGGACTTTGCGCAGCTTCTGCAATACGCTGACCACATTGTGTTCAACTCTCCCCGGCAGCTAAAACTGTTCGGTTCCCGGGCAAAAGCCGCCGGAAAGAGCGTAGGCCTGCGGATCAACCCGGAATGCTCCACTCAGGAAGGACATGAAATTTATGACCCCTGCGCGCTGGGAAGCCGTCTGGGCACCACCCGGGCACAATGGGATGCCCACATGACGGAAGACTTGGTTTCCCTGCTGGACGGCCTGCACTTTCACACCTTGTGCGAGCAGGATTCCGACGCGCTGGAAACCACATTGGACGCGGTGGAAGAAAAATTTGGCAAATTTCTGCCGAAGATGCATTGGCTTAATTTTGGCGGCGGACACCATATCACCCGTCCCGGCTATGATATTCCCAGACTGCAGCGCTGCATTTGCAAAGCACAGGAACGCTGGAATGTGGAAGTATATCTGGAACCCGGCGAAGCATGTGCTCTAAATGCCGGTTATCTGGTGACAACCGTGCTGGACTTGCCTGTAAACGGCGACACAAGGCTGGCAATTCTGGACATGAGTGCCGCCTGCCATACCCCGGATGTCATTGAGATGCCCTATCGTCCCCCTCTTTACGGCGGGGGAAATGCTGGAGAAAAGAAGCTAACTTACCGTCTGGGTGGCCCCACCTGTCTTTCCGGCGATGTGATTGGCGATTACAGCTTTGACGCACCGCTTCAGGAGGGTGAGCGTCTCATTTTCGGCGATATGGCAATTTACACCACCTGTAAAAACAACACCTTTAATGGGATGCCTTTGCCCGATATCTGGGTGCTGCACGAGAACGATTCTTTGGAAAATATACGCACCTTTGGCTATCAGGATTTCAAAATGCGGTTAGGTCGCTGATTCAATCTTTCATAATCAATTCTGGGGCGATCAAACTCGCCCCAGAATTGCAGATTGTCGAAAAAGGTGGTCGTAGGGGCCGATGCCCTCATCGGCCCTTTGTAA
>JBJDYH010000307.1:0-7306 GCA_051867135.1 Faecousia sp.
CCGCAGTTCGTCTGGCTTGCCGCTGCCGTCTGTGTTGATGACCACATAACCGCCAGTCTGGCCTGTGATCAGATCGGTTGCGCCTGCGATCGCGGAATTCATCAGTGCTGGGAATCGATCCACCTTTGCCGCTGCCTGCTCGGCGGCATTCTGCGCCGACGAAACATTCTGCAACAGATTGGCTTTTGCACTGCCCAACTCAATCGAAATATACTTTTCGGCTAGTGTGTCATATCTGGTGGTGATGACTTTGGCTTTGGCGGTGATCCCCAGCACCGAATGGCGAACGGTTACTGTGTCGCAGAGGGACACGCGCTCCAGCACCGCTGCATATTCTGGCTGCTTCCACAGCGGTTCAAATGCGACGGTGATGCTGGGTTTTCCTATGCCTAGCGGGTTTGCGTCCACATAGTTATTGGCCTTCGCTCGAAGTGCTTCTTCAGTGATGGTTTCCTCCATATCAAAGTATTCCGAAAAATCCTTGATATAGGTTTTGCGCTGCACCAGTGTGGTTTCCACTACGGGTATCAGCACCTCTGCCAGCGTGATCACAGTCTCGGTGCCGTCTTCAGCGGTGCTGACTGCATACGGAAGCAAGTCGGTGTACACATCCGTGTTGTCATCGTCATGCTCCATATCTGTGAGATTTTTGCCGTATTCGATAACCACGCCTGTGTGGTTGCCGCGCCCTTGATGGTGAATCACATTGAAGTTATCCCATTCAAATTCGCCGCCCCACAGGTCTATGAACGATCCTGCCACGCCGCCGAGGCAGGCGCGTACGCTCTGGGGTTTTGTCACCGCGAAGGGTTTTGCCGCCGAGTAGTCCGTCTGGCAGGTAAATCCGTGGGGCGTGGCTGTATTTGCAAACACGCGCTCCATTGCGAGTGCCGGTGAAATGGATTCCTCCGACCACTGCAATGCTGCGATGTTCGAAAGGTCATAGGACAGGTGCTGCGCGTATACCGTCACCACGCCGTCGATTGGTGTGCTGATTCGATAAATGCGGAACATCTGATCCTTGGCCGTGTCGTTTGGTTTGGCTTTTATCAGCCGCTCGGTTGCCAGTTCCTTATACAGTGCGCCGCTCAACGGGTATTTGAGTTCACATTCAAATGCGCCGTTGCGTTCTTCGGTGACTTCACAGGAAATGCAATCCTTCAGTACGCCGATGCCGAAGGTGTTAAACTTGGTGGCATTCGCTTTGAAAAGTACAGGTATCATATCGAACACCACCTCGGAGTAACCGATATTCCTTGTATGCCGCCGGTGAACGAGAATGTGTTCTCTCCGGGGTACAGGATCGGAAAGCCGTTTCCTCCGACGGTGTCATTCTTCGGTTCGGTGTTTTTATAGCAATTCATCTGCTCGGAGTCGATTTCTACGAATTCGTCTATGTCCGTGAACTCCCATGTGGCGTTGCTGCTCTCTGACTGAATAGTCAGTGTGCCTGCGCCGCTGCCCACCACACGAATGATCGGCTGGCTGGGGAACGGATACGGGTTCGTCAGATTTCGACCATTTCCGACAAGCTGATTCTTTGCTCCCGCTATGGCGTATCGGAACGGTCTGCATGAGAAACTGACCGTAAACACGCCTATGCGATTTAGTTCGTCCTCGATATCGAGCTTACCCGCATACACTGCTGCGCGGGTAAACTCTGTATCGTAGGTATCGGAAAGTTCGTGGTAGCTGTCGAGGCCAGAGTACAACCATCCTTTGACTGCCGTAATCTTCTGCGACAATTCCGCGATGCTCTTTGCTGGCAGGAATACGGAATAGGTTACCTGCGCGTTCGGGAATCGACCGCCGCCTGCAATCAAATCACCGCTCCTGCCGGGGATAGAAAGGAATTCCACATCGTATTTCGGTGCGGAAAACACTTCTTTCTTTTCAATCCGCAGTCCCATATCGGAAGAGCGGACGCCCTTGTACACAAAATAATTCACGCGAATACCACTCCTTTCCGCTTTGCGAATTGTCCTGCAGTCACCAGCACTTCGTTGGTAAGCTGCTGGATGTCTTCGTTGCTGTAATTGTTAAAGTTGGTGATGTTCAGCACCAGCTGTAAGCCGCCGCTGATCGCGCCGCCTGCTGCAGTTGCCATGGCTCCACTCACGCTGCCGTCCACATTGAAATCTGTGGGGAGCGCAGTCTCCATGTCTTTCGCCAGTCCATGCATAACATCGTTGATGTCTTCACTCATTGCTTCGGCTGCCTTCACGGCCTCACCGCCGTTATCGTCAATGGAACCTGCAAGACCCTTGACCAGCATTTCACCGACCCATGCCATTTCTTTTGAGGGTGAATGGATACCGAAGAAGTCGCAGATGCCGTCCCAGATGGAGGAAATCCACCCGGTAACCTTATCCCACAGCCACGACGCCAACTGCTGAATACCTTGCCACAAGCCCTTGACGATATTGCCGCCAATCTCCACGATTTTGCCCATGAGAGAACCGAACGCTTTTACGATGCCTGCAATAATCTGCGGCACTGCTTTGACGATCTCAACGATAATCGTCGGCAGGTTTTCAATCAACGATACGAACAACTCCACGCCAGCCACAATAATCTTGTCGATATTCCCAAGCACCGCATTTACAATGCCCGAAATGATTTGCGGGATCGCATTTACAATGGTGGTTATGATCTGGGGCAACGCCTGTATCAGTGAAATCAGCAGATCAATGCCTGCCTGTATGATAAGTGGGATTGCGTTCAGCACCGCGTTGATAATGCCATCGATAATTTCAGGTATTGCGGCAACAATTGCCGTGATGATCTCCGGCAAGGCTTCCACCAGCGAAGTGAGTAGCTGGATGCCTGTTTCGATAATCTGCGGAATGGAGTCGAGCAAAAATGTTACAATGCCCTTGATGATTTCCGGCAAAGCTGCAATCAGTACGGGTATTGCATCGAGGATGCCTTGCGCCAATCCCGTAATCAGCTGCAATGCTGCTTCCAAGATGGAGGGTAGATTGTCAACCAGCGTCTGGCAAATCTGGACAATGACCTGTACGATCGTAGGAATCAAGGTCGGCAGTGAATTTGCAATGCCTGTTGCCAGCGTGACAATAACCTGAAGCGCAGTTTCCAGCAGCAGCGGTAGATTTGCTACGATTCCTTCCACCAGTGCCATCACCAACTGCAACGCACCGTCTGCTATCTGTGGCATTGCTTCAATCAAGCCAGTCAGCAAGGCAACAATGATCTGAGACGCAGAATCAATAATGATCGGAAGGTTGTCCACAATGGCCTGTCCTAACGACCCTACGATTTCACCGATGATTTCCAGTAGCTCCGGCACAAACTCCATGACTGTGTCCAGTATTTTGGGGAGAATCTCACCGATGACATCGCTCATTTTTCCAATGTCACCGTTGGCTTCCAGAATGCCATTTGTAAATTCACCAAGCAGTGCAACGCCTTCACCAGCCAATTCCGTAAGGACGGGCAGCAATACGGTGCCTAACGCATTCTTTGCTGCCGTTGCGCCCACGCTGAGGTACTGGAGCTGATCGTCCAAAGCGCCATATGCGTTGAGCATTTCTTCACTGACCACATAGCCAGCTGCTCGCGCCTGATCCCCGAGTTCGCTCATTCGAGCTGCCCCGGCTTCAATCAATGGATTAAGCTCTTGGGCGGATTTTCCCAATACCTGCATGGCAAGTGCATCACGCTCAGTTTCATTCTCCACTTGACCGAGAGAGTCAATCAGTTCCCAGTAAACAGCGTCGCTGTCTCGGAGTTGACCGTTGGCATCGGTTACAGAAACGCCTAACCGTTCGTAGGCTTCAGCGTAAGCAGCGGAGCCATCTGCGGCGCTTTTCATCGATTTGATGTTTTTCGCCATGGATTTCGTCAGCGTATCTGTGGAGACATCCACCAATTCCGCTGCGTACATGTACTCCTGCAGTTTGTCCGTGGCTATACCTGTAACAGTTGCCTCTGTCAACACCGTATCCGCGTATGCCGCGCCTTCGACAGCCATATCCACAAGCGCCTTGCCTGCTGCAACGGCAGCTGCCGATACTGCTGCGAAGGCTGCAGCCATGGTGGCGGCGGTCGCTTTACAGATTGTACCGAGGGTTTCAAAGGATTTTCCCGCGTCATCTGCTTCATCGGCAGCTTCACCAACCTCATCGCCCATGTCATCGGCTTGATCGCCGGTGTCATCCATTTCACGACCTGCTTTGTCCAGCGCGTCAGTGCTGTCCTGCAATTCGCGTTCCAAATCGATAAGGGTTGCTTCTGCATTATTCAGTTGAATCTGCCACGCCTGCGTTCTGCGATCATTTTCACCGAAGCTCTCTGTTGCATTCGCCAGCGCAGCACGGAGGGTTTCCACCTTCTGCCGCTGGGCATCAACTTCTTTGCCGAGCACCTGTTGCCGAGCTGTAAGCGCTTCTATGGAATTATCGTTCTTATCGAACTGTGCTGTAACCAGCTTCATTTCACTGCCCAGCACTTTGAAGGTCTGGTTGATTTCGGATATGGATTTCTTGAATTCTTTTTCGCCTTCCAGTCCGATTTTCAGACCGAAATTATCCGCCATCTAACCACCTCCTACACGCCCTCGGGGATAATATCGTCTATGAACACCTCGCGCTTCGGTTTGACGATACCGTTATACTGCTTATGACATTCCCACAAATCCAAAAGCAGGCCGAAGGGGGTAAGCCATACTTCGTCCTGCTTCATGTGTAGGTGTGCCATGCCGTAATATAAAAGTCGGGTGAACAGTTCTGCGTCTGTTACCCGACTACCGCGTTTTTTGCGTCTGTCTCACTTTCGATATTACGCTTGGTGCCTTTGTAAAGAGCCTCTGTAATGGCCGCCTTGTAGGTTGCCAGATCAGCCGGTACCGTGAGCAACTCCACCATTTCTTCAGTGAGCAGTTCCTTGGGCTGATCCTTATGCTTGATGTTGTGAATGAGAATAGACTGGTTTGCCAGAAGGGTGATCAACCACACGATCTCACCGATGGCCATCTCGAAGTTTTCGCTTTTCATGAGCTTTTCGCCCAAGTTTTCCAGACCGCCATATCGGCCTGCGATTTCCTTTGTTGCCTTCGTGGTCAGCATAAGGGTGTATTCTTCACCGCCGACCAAGATCATTGCGCTGCGCTCAGTGTCCATGTGTTATCCTCCTTATTCCGTTACCGCTGCCGTATAGGACGGTTCATAGACTTCCTTATACCAGTTGGCGATGGTGTCGGCCTTAACGGTCTTATCGCCTTCGGTGACTTCAGCCTTCCAAGGATGCTTGTTTGCACCATCCAGCTTGTTCCGACGAAGGATCGTGCCTTCAATGGTGGGAGTGCTGAAAGTGATGCTGTCGCCTTTGGTGGCCAATGCCGTGGCGGGAATGCCGAACTTGACCTTGTACAGCCAGAAATATTTATACTTGCCGTTGCTCTTTTTTGCACGAAAACCGATGGCAACAGGTTCGCCGCCGTCCTCGCCTGTGGAAATGACAACACCGTTCTGATCAATGGTCGCGCCGGTAAGGTCAGATGCGACCGAAGCTCCGATGTCATCGACACCCAAGGAGAGAGTGCCGCTCTTGAATTCTTTGACGATTTCCGCTGCACCGTCATCTGCATACAGCGTAGCCTCTGCCAGCTCCACGGAGAGGTCGGCGCTCATTGCCTTCGCGAGTTTCTGCGGGGCGTCATAGGTTTCGTTGCCCTGCTCATCCTCGGTGATCTTGGCATAGTGCAGCATATCAAGACCAATCGTAGCCATGATTATTCCTCCAATTCATAGTATTTGGCTACATCCACATTGTAGTGGTGGTAGCCAGTGCTGGTTTCATAACCGATGTACTGTCTTCCGGTTATAGTAAAATCATCCCGCAGCAGCGCTTTCACCACAGCATTTTTCACTTTGGTGTAGCTGCCCTGCGTGTATATGGAAATTCGCGCTTCCTGCATTTCGCCTGTGGGGCTGTTGTCCGCATGAAGGGCAAAGGTATCTGTCATCGGCACCACGACCATGTACTGATCGGGTGCCTTGTCAGTGAATACGCCGGTTTCGAGAGGAATGTTCAGCGCAGCCAGCGTCTTTTGCAAATCTGCCAGTACACTCATAGCTTGCTGACCTCCTGTTCGAATATCTGTTTCATCGCTTCAATGACTGCTGCTTTGGAAGCGGATTTCGCAGGTTTCAGAAACGGTTTTGCTGGCTGCCCATGCTTGCCGTATTCGATGATGTTGGCAATCCTGGCATTGCTGCTGCCGTCAGCTCTTGGCTCCGAGAAACCCACCTTGATATTGTGGTTACCGTTCCTGTCCAGCTTTGCAGGCGACAGACCCAGCGACCGCTCCAGCTCACCAGTGCTTTCGGACGGGTATTTTGTACCCTTGCCGATCACACCTGCGAGATTGCTCTTGACGCGGGACAGCAGAACTTCACCGCCTGCCTTCAGCATCTTTTCTGCAATCTCATCGGATTTTGCGCCCAGCTGCGATAGGCGGGTGAGCAGTTCCTCCGGCAGCTGTACTTCAGCTTTTGCCATTGGTCGCCACCACCTTTTTTGCCAGAACCTCTGTGTACATACCGCGCCCCTTCACATCCTCCACGGATGTGATATCGAATTTCTCACCGCCGCTGTATATGATGTGGTCGGTAGTAACCGTCACATCTGGAATGCAGCGGAAGCGGAATAGGTCGGTTGCCTCCGAAAATGCCGCAAGGTTTGCCCACCGCTGACTGCCATGTCTGCCTTCACGATACGCGCGGACAGACGCGACCACATCATAGGCGGTGGTAGCAAAACCTTCGGGATCCTTGGTCTTTCGCATGATGACAATGTCAATGAAGCTGTTCATTTTTCCAAAGCTCATACTTACACCTTCCATTCTCGGTCGAGCCGTAACAGGAGATTGACGGTATTCCACACCTGTGTTGCTGCCTGCGGGTTATCTGCGAAGAAGCCGCCGGTGCTACCATCCCTGCTTTCATAGAAATGCGATGCCAGCATTACCACGGCCTGCTCGGTCGTTGCTGGCATCGCGTTTTCCGAATAGTGTCCTGCGGGAATATGCTGGTAGCTTTCCGCGTATGAAATAGCGGCGGCGATGTAGCTCTTAATGAGCGCATCGTCCACCGCATGCTCTACGATCAGATTCTGTTTTACCTTCGTGAGAAGTTCATCCATCACCGCCGCCTCCTTTCATTACGCAGACTTCATCTTCAGCACCTTGATTGCCTCAGGAAGAATGAGCTTGGCATCCAGACGCTTGGTGGCGAGGAAACCAACCTGCGCCGTGTCCGCATAACGCTCATTGAGGCGCTTGAAG
>JBJDYH010000308.1:0-7246 GCA_051867135.1 Faecousia sp.
AAAATCAAGCTTTTCGGGCTTGCTTTTTCTTTTTTCCGCCTTTCTTTTTGCGGAGTTGTTTTGGGTCATAACGATATCCTATCCTCCTGTAGTGTAATTTCCGGCGGTTCTTCAGGTAGGAAAACATATGGCCGAGATATTGAAACAGGGAATCGCCGTCGATGCCCATCATGGCCAGCACACCGAGAGGAAGCAGGGTCACTGTGGCCACCACAATCCGGATGGTGCCGGACATGGGGATCACAAACAGGATCGGATAACCTGTCAGAATCAGCAGGATCACTGCTTCCACTGCATTCCTGGGCTCCAGCATACCGCCGAGGATTTTGCCGGAGTCCGTGTAGTTCGCCGGAATGGCGTAAATGTTGTTGTATTCTTTCTCTTCCAAGTGGGTCACCTGCCTATTCTATAGATGGTCGCTGTGGTCGTAAACCGTCCAAGGCGGAGTGCCTCGTTGTGATCGGGTACAAAGATGTCCACCCGGTGGATATCATTCTCGATGCCGGAGCCGCCTCGGTCCTCAACCGTATACATGACGCCGTTGATCATGATCTGTGTTCCAAATGGGTAATAGCTGGACATGGCCACCATACCTCGGGCCACAGGTTTCCCACTGGCTGTGATTCCGTCAGCGTTGCTGCCGCAACAGATACTGCAGGCACAGTAGTGGGTCACCTCGACTTCAATGGTATAAAGGCCCTCACCAGTCGGATCACCTGTGATCACCGCATCGAAATCCACATTCTTTGGCCTTCGCAGAGCCAGACTCGCTTCATAGCTGGGAGAGTTCAGTGTAACGCCGCTGCCGCTGGTGGAATGAACCCACATACGCTCTCCACTCTCACCATATCCAGCGAAGATCAGAACATGATTCCAGCCCTGACCGTCATCGTCCATCAGGAAACCCAGATCACCGGGCAGAAGTTCATCTGCGGTGACGGAATACGATTCATCCCACTGGCTCCAGGTCCCGCCGTAAAGGCTGACTCCGACTGCTGTTTTATATGTCCAGTCCGTAAAACCGGAACAGTCCAAACCAAAGGGCCGTATAGTACCCGTGCTGGGAGATCCTTCAGCTGTAACCAGTTTTGGGGTATTCCACTCATCATTCCAGCCCGCAGCGGACTTTCCTCCCCAGAAGTAAGGGACCTTCCCCACAAGCGAAAGCGCCGTAGACAGGATATGTTTTCTGGTCGCATTGCAGTTCTGCCGGTTGACAAAAGCGATGAGCTCCGCATCCGTCAGCGGAACAGCCTGTCCATTTCCAAGCGTGCCGTACAGCGTCATTTTCAAGGCATTCGCCATGTTCTGAATGGCCTCACCATAAGTGATGCTGAACTGGTTATACTGAGCATTCAAATCAAGATTGAAGGCCCTGGCGATTACGGTGTTGTCAAAGGGATGAATCGTACACTCTACATATTTGATTATCTCGGTGGTCGGTTCTACGGTTTCCTTGCCTGTGCAGGAATAGTAGGTTTCGGTGCCAGTCCCGACAATCCGGCTGCCGGAGTAAATGGGTACAGTGACCTCAACACTGGAATAGGCATCTACTTCGATGGCAGTATCGGTAGTAAAGGCTGCATCCGGCAGGTAGTAGGTTCTGTTTGCAGTTTCATAGCGGTATTGTGGTACTCCGTTGATAGTGCCCGTCTGAACCTGATTCGTCACCACCGTGACAGAAACAGATTTGTAGGTATAATATGTTGCCGGCACCAAGACCTCCTTTTCCATTTCCTCGGAGGTTACCGGAAACATATCAGCGGAAACACCTTCCAGCTTCGCAATCATATCCGTCTGGCTTGTGTTTTGCTGCTCCATGGATGCCGAATAAGCCGCCAATATGTAGCAGACATCATAACCTGCTGAGGACTGCGCGTAGTTGATTAACGCATCCATGGACAGATCGTAGTCATATCCTCCGTCTGCGATGATGCGCTCCACTTCAGCCAGCGAGAGGTCATACGCGCCATCCACCACATTGGATACCTCCTCAGCCATCTCCGTATAGCTGGATAGCAGCGTGGCGTCCTCTGCCGGTTGTGTTCCGCTCAATCCAAAGATACTGTCCGCGACAATGGATGGAAGGGAAACGATCATAACAATCAGAAATGTGAGTGCAAGGCAGATACAGATCAGAATCTTGAACAGCGTATGGCGCATGGCCCAGGCTGCGGATAAAATTGCGCCCCAGGGGCCGCCAGCCGCAGTTCCGGCGGCAATCTCTGAGACAGCTTTTCCACCTTCCACACCTGCTTTGACCGTAGCTGCGGCAGCGTTTGCAGTCGCTTCCGCGCCTTTCTTTGCTGCCTGTTTGGCCGCCTCCTGGCTGGCCTGCTTCGCAGCTTTTGCCATCTGACCAGCCGCCTGGCCATAATTATCCTGGCCATCACCGATTTGCTGCTTTGCCGGCTCAGACATGGGTTTACACCTCCTATATCAAGCTGCATTTCGCAGCGTGTTCTTTTCAAAGCAGAACAGCCGAACCGTTCTTTCTACCGGTCCGGCTGCTTGCATATACTTAGCGTTTTCTTTTGGGTGCTTTAATAGGCTCGTTGCTTCGTGACTTCGGCTCTCCAAAGCGTGCAGGGGTCTGCTTGTAACGAACAGTTTCCACCGATACGGTGCGGACATTTTCCCCGTCATACACCGGTTTGCCTCCTTCGTATACCGGCTTGCGCTCCACTGCCGCTTCGCCGTGGATCGCATACCACTGTCCACCATTGATATCCTGGTAGACCTGGTAATCGCCTCTGGGGGGAGCAAACTGTGCGGTATCATAGAACATGGTTCCGGAGCCGTTTTCGTGACGAACCTCGAAGTGGCCTTCCATCCGCTGAGCGCCATCCACGGAGGACACCTGCTGCTCATACCCCGGCATGAAGGCCTGGAACTGTGCTTGGTTGTAAGCGAGCGCCGATTCTCCTGGTTCGAACTCCGGTGTTTCAGCGTGCTGCTGCATAGCGTACCAGTCCACACCATTAGCGGACTGCATAATCGTATGGGGAGCATCCGGCTCCTCGTAGAAGGCGCTGTTGTACCACATGGTGTTTCCACCGTCCGGGGAACTTGCCTCGATGGCGCCTTCTCCAACGGTTCGGAGTGTTGTTCCTTCGGGAGCTTCCGGGAAAGAAGCTGCCACCTGTGGTGCTTCTGCAGGATTCCCTGTAAAGGACGGTGCATCATAGAATGCACCGGCGCCCTCGCCGCTGGCCATCTGATACCACTGGCTGCCATCCGAAGCGGTAACTACAGAGTGAGGCGCATCCGGCTTTTCGAACTGAGACGCGTTGAACATCTCCACTGAAGTTTCCTTGCCATCAGGGCCTGTCACCTTAGTGCTGATCTGCCCACCGGTGATCTGTGTATCAGACAGTTGGTAGCCGTTCAACTGTGGAATGTAGTTGCCAAGGCTACGGTCTGCAATCTCTCCGGCAATGCTGCCGGATACATTGGGCGTTCTGGATGCCACGGAGGAAATGGACTCGCCTGTCAGGGTCGCCCCATTTCGCGCGGCTATGCCGCCAAAGGCGCGACCTACGAAACCAACAGTTCCGCCTGCACCCATCCGGACACCGCCATCGACAACTGCATCACGGACATAACTGTTCCCTTTGAATTTGCTGGCGAATCCGGATGCAAATCCACTTGCAGCCGCACCGGTTCCGGTTGCGGTACTGCCGCGGAACACACTGCCTGCACTTCGGGCACCGCTTCCAACTCCGGAAATAACCCGTGCGGCCATTAGCAGCTCCATTCCCATGCTGGATCCGGTCTGGGCAACATTGAGGCCCATAGCGGCTAAGTAAGAGTCAAATTTCTGAGCGGTTTTCAGGAATGCCAATGCGCAGAACAGCCATAAAAAAATACTGCCCTGGCCAGTGGAAAGGGCTCCTCCGCTTCCAATATATTGGCCCATGGATGAGTTGAAGGCCCGCAGGAACCACACATTCATGACTAACAAAAGAAGCTGTGAACCAACCATCCTGCACCAGCTTTTGAATACAGGGGATGTTGCTTTTGAAGCACCCATAGAGTAGGCCAGAGGGGATGTGTAGCACAGGACACCCACCACGATATACCGTTCCACCGTTTCCAGCAAAAGCTTAAAGTAGTTCCAACCCAAGGATATCTCCAGAATGACGAGCAGCAGTAGGCCTACAACTGAGACAACAGCGACAATGGTTGTCAGCCCATTGGTCAAAGCCTGCTCTACACCTGCGAATGTGAAATCCTCTGCCGTCATGGAAAGCTCCATCAAGGCTGTATAAGGAGCTCGCGCTATATCCAGCACAATTGAAAAAATGGGTTTTGCGTAGCCGATCAGAAGTGCAAACAAGGCACTCCTTGCTAACAAAACCCAGGGATTTTCTGCTTCAGTAATTGGACCGCCAAATACCCGAAACAACTGCCAGACAGTGATCAGGAACAGGATAGCCCAAGCCATGTACTGCATAACCGTGAATGCCTTTGCAACAAATGGGAAGTATTCCTCCATGGCGGTCATGTCGGTTCCCAAAGCCTCCAGAAACAGGCCTGAAACAGCATCCATCATCTGGCTGACAATGCTGCTGATCCAGTTGATTATGCCTTCGAAAATCCAGTCGAGCAAATTGCATCACCTCCAGTCTGCTCGACCATGGACTTAGCCGGTGTAATTGCCACCGGCAATCAGCGGCTGCAGATAGGCGACAATGAAGCCCAACGAGTTCAGGACGATCCAGGTAACAACGATACGCTTCAGCCAGGATGTCGCTTCATCCACCGCGCGCTGGTTTCGCGAGATCATACGAACCAGCAACGCAATAGCAGCGGCCGTGACAGCCACAATGGTGGAAATGCCTACAAGCTGACCGTAGATGTCTTTCATGATCGTGGAGAAACGAGTCCAGATGGTGTCAGCCATTACCGGCTGCACCGTGATCAGCATCGCCGAAGCTGCGCCGACCAGAGACCAGTAGGCAGTTTCCAGCTTCTGCCCGCCCTTCTTGAGTTTACAGACCATGCCAAATACCTCCTTTGCAAAAAATTCAGGCAGCAAAAAGCCGTCTCTGGAGTGTATCACTCAAGAAACGGCCTCTCTTACCCGATCCCATTTTGGGACGATATCAGTATAGCAGGTTTGCAATCTCATGTCAGCCGCACTCACTTGCCTTTTTCTTGCCTTTTTTCCGGCGTAAAAACGGTGCGGCAATTCACTGCAGGTTTTCCAACAGGGTCAGAATCTCAAGCCAGGAATCCAGTCCTTTTGTGGGCGCCGCCCAAAGCCGGAGGGAGAGAATGCTGATGGCTTGATCATGCAGGCGATAATACTGTCGGGATGAAAGATTCAGTCTGAACAACTTTTCATTCAGGGTGAGCTGCTCCGGGGCAATATACGCCAGGTGGATCAACTTGTACATCTTCTCGCCATTTCCGGGCTTTTTCCGAAGAACGGTCAGAGCCTCGTTGACTCGATCCATCAGCAGGCGGGATTTCTTGACTCCTTCCATGCGGCCCTCCAGCTTTCGATTGTCCATCGCCATTTCCACATCAACCCGGTCGATCAATTCGTCCAGGTCTGTGAAAGGCTGTTCCAGTTCTTCCGCGATGGTATCTGGAAAACATTCCAACATCCACGCTATGTTTCGGTATTGTTTAAGCAGCATCAAGGTGTTGTGATAGGCCGCCTTCTGCTTTTCCTGACGAGCTTCCCGAAGCTTTGTATCATCGATCTCCTGATCCCCAAGATATCCTCTCTCTGTGAGCAGTTCGATTACGGCACCTGCCTGCGAATGGTCAGTCTGCGCCTGTTGATTCTTTTCTTGCTTAGCCATATGTAAAATTCTCCTTTGCTATTTTTGTTAAGTCCACCGGCCAGCATGGGCCTCGGATGTGATTCGCTTCCATGACAGGGGGATCATTACTTACATCTCCGCAGTCATATCCACAATTCTTACAATTCCAACACAGAGAAAAATACGCGCGTATTATAGGGGCAGAAAGTGCAACGCGGCTCTCCTGACTTTCTGATGATCTGATCAGTCCCAAGCTTTCAAGAACTCGCCTGCTGAACCATGCAACCATACGGCTCATATGCTCGTGATCCGAGCCGTGCTTGCGCGCATTTAGTGCGCAAATGCGTATTTCATCCAGAATACGCACGACTTCCTCATAGGATGGAAGTGAAACCGCTGCATCTGTTGGATACAGTTTATTAAAAATGAGACAGCCAAAGGAACCGGGCAGACGGTACAGAGAGAAGACATCCCCATGCTTCTGAAAGAATCTCCATACCTTTGTCTTTTCCCAGCCCCAACGCTGTCCCAGGGTTTCCAAAGTCAAAATGGCACCATTTTTCCCATACTGGGCAGCTGGAGCCAAAAAAGAAAATGCGTTCCTCGGATCGTTGGATACTGTATGACACCATAGATCCAGCCAGGCATCTGCTTCTTCAAATTTGTAATCCTGCTCTGCCAGCCGATCTGTAATACTGCGGGGCAGGCAGAGAAATCCATAGCCATCTGTGGCATAGACGACTCCATCCATACACTCGGCGCCGGAGCACTTTACCACCCAGTCGGTGATCTCATAGGTCAAATGCTTTGTCTTTGCATTCAGTTCATATTGGACATATCCGAGATCAGAGAGGACCTGCAGTGTCTCCAGAGCTTTGTCACGACTTCTGAGACCCAGAATACTTTTGAGTCCCACAATGCCGCCTGACCACATCCCCGGCGTAACCGGATTGATGTGGCCGCAATAAGTGGCGTTTCCCTTGCGGAATGCCGCTCTGGATGCCAGCCGGGCCCAAGCGCCCATGATACCCTTACCCTCCGGCAAATGGGATCTGAGCAGCTTTACCCACTGGTATTTTTGAAGACACTGCATGACTGGCACCTCCTTCTTATGAAATCTGGACATAAAAAATGGGCGACTTCATTTCTGAAGCCGCCCGGCAAATTGCGATTATTCAGATACGCACGGTCAAGCCGGCAATGTTATCGGTGCGGACACCAACGAGATACCAATCATCTGCCATCTCAATCCGGGTAGGTACCCATTTCCCATAGAGCTGCACATCCATTGTCGTACCGCAGTGGAGTCCTCCGTAGTAATCCTCCAAGCCAAATCGGATGTCCATCCGGCCGGTGTTCGTGTCCATAACAAGAGTTCCTTGTTTCATTTGTCATATCTCCTTTTCTGTTCTTGTATGGAATCACCCTATACACGGGATGACTCCACGAGAAAACTTAGAGTATTTCTG
>JBJDYH010000309.1:0-7224 GCA_051867135.1 Faecousia sp.
TTGACCTGAACGATCAGAAGCACCAGGTCAGTGCAATCAAGAATGTACAGAGCATTGCTGCCGGCGCTGCTGGCAAATTGCTGGTTTATGTAGAAGCAGAGCAGGCTGCGATCTGGCAGTATGACATTGCTACGGATACACTTGAGAAGATGGTAGAGCAGATTGAAGATGGGATTTCCCCCAGCGGGCTGGCAGGATATAAGCGGAGCGTGGTTTATCTGGAAGATAGCAAGGTCGTGTTGATTGATGAGAATGGAAAGGATCTTGTAAAGGCATATTTGCCGATCCAGTATGCGCATACTTCTACTCCTTCGGCATGTTCTGAAAATGGTATGTATGCCTATCCTTATTCTAACTACGTTTTCTTGCGGGATGTTGGAATCGAGGGTGAGGCGAAGCAAACCGTTTTGACCCTGATGGGCAATGTTTCTTCCAAGACGATCATTGACTTTACGATTCAGAATCCAGATATTGCTGTGGTTACTGCAGAATCCATGAATCCGAATGAGCTGATTCAAGCAGCTGTGTCTGGAGATAGTGGCGTCGATCTGTTTGTGCTGTCGGCTCCTGGTGACTTCTATTCGATGAAAGAAAAGGGATATATTTCGGCTCTGAATACAAGCGAGAAGCTGATTGGTGAAGCAAGAAAACTGTATCCAGCAATGCAGGATGTTGTCTTTAGTGGCGATTCACTTCTTGGCTATCCGGTGTCGGTTAGCCCGAAGTCTTGGATGGTCAACGAGACGAAGTGGAATGAAATGAATCTTGGAGATTATCCGAAGACATATAATGAGCTGTTTGAAAAGATTGAAATGTGGCTCAATGAGTACGCTGCAGATTATCCGGAGTATACACTGGCGGATGTACAGCAGATGGGTCTTAATACTTTGGTGCTTTCTATGGTCGAAGCGTATATCCATGAGAATGAAGCAAGTGGAATGCAGCTCACATTTGATACTCCCTCGTTCAGAGAAATGATGAAATGCGTGAGCGACAATGCTTATCTTCTTTCAGAAGAGAATGAGCAATGGGGAATGCCGCTGCTGACTTCGATGTATCTCGGATTTGGTACTTGTTATACCGACAGCGATCTCAATAGAATGATTCTTCCTCCTGCGTGGGATTTGAATGGGAAACAATCCTTGTATGCTGAGGCGAATATTCTTGCTGTCAACGCAGCGTCAAAGAACGCTGAGGCGGCTACCCGGTTTGTGGAATTCTGTGTCGAGCATCTTTCTAACACGGCTCGCTATGAAATGGAACCAGAGCTGAATGAACCGGTTGAAAGCTCTGCCTATTATGTCCGTGTGGCGGAATTGCAGGATGAAATTAGTGATTTAGCTGTTCAGCTTGAAAAGGCAGATCAGGATGCTCGGTATGCGATCAAAGAGAAGATTCTTCAGGCCGAAGCAAAGCTTGAGCAGCTGGAGGAACGGAAGTGGGAAATTGATCCGAAGAGCATTGAAATCTATCGTTCTGCTGCAGAAAACCTCAAAGTCAGCTACAAGTCTCCGCTTCTGCTCAAGGGAGAGAATGGTGGATACGAAGCGCTGCGCTCGGTTGTAGACAAATATTGTACGCAGAACTTTAGTGACAGCGATATCAATGCGTTGATCGCGGAACTGGATAGAGTTGCTACGATGGTTTACCTTGAGGGCCTGTGATATACGTTTGATCGGCATATCTGAACCACCGGGAAAATGAAAGGATGGCAAATATGGAAAATAGCAAGCTTAATGAGCTCGAGATTCGATTAAATGAGGAGATGGAAAAGGATGCAGAAGAAATTGATGTGGAAAAATGAAACGACTTCTGGATCAGCTTGGAGAACACTCTCTGACTAACGACCAAAAACAGGGGCTTTCTTCAATATACAAAGAACTCAAGGACATGCTCTTTAATAGATGATATGGAGAACTTGAAGATGGATAAAAATGATAATATTCGAAAAGATAACGATCAATTTGACCGTGAGTTGCGACACACAATTAAGGCGGTGTTTTCAAATTGGGACTTATCACGAAGTATTTCGGATCGAGTGTTTCAGCAGATTGAAGAAGAAAAGGATAAGAAGCCAAGGAGAATGTTTTTGAAGATTTGGAAAAAGTTTGGAGCTAAGTTTAGAAATAAATAAGGAGATGGCAAAGGAGATAACAGCTTCGTATACCAGGAATCTGCGGCAGCAGATAATGCGAACAAAGTATGAACTCCTTTGCCATCATTGTTTTCGGGGGAATGCTTGGATGAAAACTGAGATCAAACGAGCAATAACGAATAGAAGATTCTATATCGCTGCGTTTGTGTTGCTGACAGGGTATATCGGCTATTCGATTCCGAGTTGGGCATTCAGTTCTAATTGGGGATACGAATTCCGCGAAAGTGCATTGCAGCTGTCGCTTGGCGGCATCTACTACGGAAGTGTAATCCTCCTACTTCCTTTCTGTTCTTGTATACCTTATGCGGTTTCCCAAGTTGACGAAATCAACAGCGGATGTTTTGCATATGAGATTATGAGGAGTTCGATAATTGGGTACACATGCAAAAAAATGATTGCAGGCATGATCAGCGGGGCACTGTTGGCAGGCGGTACGTTTCTGTTGCACGCATCAATTTGGAATATAGTTGGTATGCCTTATGATCCGGTGAAGTACCCATATCATGAGATGGGCATATTAGAATCGTGCTTATACTTTGGATGGGATAGGGTTTTCTATGGATTTCCAATTTACGTATATATAGCGGTAAGCATGGGGTTTTGCGCAGCAATATGGTCAGTTGTTTCGCTATGTGTAGCAGTATGGATTCCGGATCGGATGTTGACGATGGTGCTTCCAGTGTGTGTGTACAGGCTTTGGTCATGTAGAGTTCCGTATTACGTATTTGGTGTCGATCTACCTCACCCAAGTGCCATGTTTAATGACGGATTGACTTCTGAGACTTTGACAAGCTCATTGGCTATTTATCTCGTTCTGCTTTGTTGTAGTGGATTCTGTTATCTCGGTGGAGTTGTGAAGAGGGGTAGAAATGCATAGCGTTAAAGGAAAACCTTTGAGTGTTCTGCTTATGGTTATAGCACAGTTTGGCGCATGGCTGCGTTCTCCACGAGTACTTATTATAAGCATATTTGTTCTGGTTCAATGCTTTACGCAAGTGTGCGGCTTTCGAAATACCCTGAACCGAAATGGATACTCAGTATATCAGATGGAGTCGATATTCTATCAATTCTATTTCGGATGCAACATGCCAATGATGTCAGTGCTTTTTCTTGTAATGATCGGAGATGTGCCATACCGAATGGCGAAACAGGAATTCCAATTGATCAGATGCTCGAGAAAGAGATGGATAGTCGCTCAGATTCTGTATTGTGTTCTAATTGTGGCTACCATGATAATAGTCTTGCTGATTTCGATCGCCGGCATGACTGCGCTAATTTCTACAGTAGGAAGTGGCTGGAGCGATGATTTAAGAATGGCAAATTGGGGGTTTTTACCTGAAGATGCGCTGATTGAAGAAATGATTCGAGCTAATTTCACGCCACTTGGTGCAACCTGCTTTGCGATTATACCAATGTTTTGCTTCTGGTTACTAATGCTGCTCATCATAGTGGCATTCAGTATTCGAGGAATTCCGGAAGTGGGGATTCTCATGTATGCATCACTATTGGTTTTGAATATAACAGTTTTATTCGAAATGATTCCTTTTAGAATTCCTTTCCCGATGGATTATGCAACGTTAGAAGGAATAGTTTCCAATTGTACAATAAAGGGGAAAGAGCAATTTTGCGAAGTATTCTTTGGATACGGTGCGATGATTTTAATCGTGATACTGTTCCTGGTTCGTAGTGCAGAAAACTACGAAATAAGCAGTTGCGCTCGGTGAACGAGAGGAGGGGCGTGGATTGCGCAGACAATTGGTGTTTTTTTTCTGTATAGTTCTTGCTGTGTCAAATCTAGGTATAAATGCTTTGGCGGAATTCAGGCCGACAGGTATAAAGGAATCATGCTACATGAAAATCGACGCGTATTGTAACCATCGCAAACGATTTGTTGATGGAGCAAATTGGAGTTATAAAGACGCGGGATATAACAACAATGCGGTTTATGTGAGACATTATGTTCCACATGACACCACGCCATACACGAATCTTTTTCGGATACGAAAGGTTGATAGCGAGGGTACAACAATTGATGTGGTGGGTGGAAAATGGTGTGAACCAGGACTCAATATACCGATTAAAAGCGACGACATTGTAATGAATGAGTATTACTCTGTTACTGCGCGTGGAAACACGCTGCACTATGACAACGATGGTGTTGAACGGGTAGAACTCAGGGTGAACATGTATGTAAATATGAATGCAAATCCAAAAGAAAAGGCTCCAATAACCGACGATGACCTAGATCATGCGATATTCGATTAAAGAAACATAAAGGATAAGATTATCAGAAAGGTGTGAATGACATGCGCAAGACGGCGATGGCGATAACGTTTGGATGCATTATAAGCTTATTGACGGTTATTTGTCATGCGGAATCAGTATTTTATGGTCAGGTGACAGCAGGAGATGAAAAATTGATTCTGGCCCCATATAGTGGTCGGCTTGAAGAGGTTTATATCAGACAAGGTAATAGAGTTGCAGTAGGTGATGTCATTGCAACAATGGGTACAGGCAAAGTATTTGCGCAGGTAGATGGTGTTGCCAGCGGTGTATTTGCATATGAGGGAGATAATGCGGAATCTGTAATGGAACGTTACGGAGCGATTCTATATATTGAGCCAGATAATAGATTTTCTCTGGATTGTAGCACCGCTAAAGCATATAGCAATAGCGAGAATAAGTATGTTCATATCGGAGAAACTGTCTATCTTTCCTGTACAAGAGACGGAAGCCATCGAGGCAGAGGAATTATCACGGGAATTGATGATGAAGATACTCAAAAGTACACCGTTGAAATATTCGAAGGCAAATTTTACATGAACGAGACAGTGGGTGTGTTTAGGCAATCGGATTATGCATCAATGTCGAGAATTGGAATCGGAACAGTAATCCGAACACAGCCTGTTGCGGTTAAAGCTGAAGGCAGCATTTTGCGAATGCATATTGAAAATGGAGATAAGATTACAAGAGGCCAACTCTTGTTTGAAACGGTTGAGAGCACGTTTAATGAATTGAAACCAACAGATGCCGAGATCGTAAGTGATGTGGATGGCGTAATTGTTGCTGTGGATGGTAAAGAAGGGAAAAAGCTTGAGAAAGGAGATACCATTGCGACTATTTATCCGACAAACGCGATGCAGATCCAAATGCTTATTCCAGAAGCGAGCCTTACTGAAATCGTAGTAGGTAATAAAGTGACGATCGAGTTTGGCTGGGATTCTGATCGCACTCGTCAATATGAAGGCGTTATTTCTTCTATCTCCTACATTAATCAAGCGAAAGAAGATACCAATTCGTCAATATCAAATTATTATGTTTATGTTGATTTTGAACCGGATGAGAGTGTGAGGTTGGGAATGACAGCGATCATATATATCCAATAGAGGAGAGGAAGGATGGAAAGTGCATGTTTTCTAGAAAGAAATCCGTGTTGTTATTTCTGTTGCCTGGTTTGTTGATGATATTGGTTTTCTATATTATACCTTTCGCTGGGGGAGTCGCGTACAGCATGACTGGACGAATATATAATCCGGAAATGGGGGTTACTCAAACGAAGTTTGTTGCCTTGAATAATTATGAAAAATTGTGGAAGAACCAGATGTTTCAGCTTGGTTTAAAAAATACGCTTGAACTTTCCGCACTATGTACTCCAATTTTGTGGTTATTGTCACTAGTGCTATCTGTATTTCTGGAAGAAAGCATTGACAGCAGTTCATTTTTTCGATCAAGTACATTGCTTCCTTATTTACTACCGTCATCAGCAATGCTGCTCATATGGTTGGTAGCGTTTGATTATGGAGGGCCAATTAACAGAATAAATGGGATATTGGGATTTGATAGAGTAATGTGGCTTGAAAGTGCAGCATTACGCACGCCAATTATTCTTATGTTTATATGGAAAAATCTTGGGTTTTGTATCATCATCTTCTCGGCGGCATTGCAGGCGATTCCGCAGTCACTGTATGAGTATGCTATCTTGGAAGGCGCAGGCTTTATAACTCGTGTATTTCGCATCACACTACCGTTGATTACCCCAAGTGCTTTCCTGATATTTGTTCTGGCTTGGGTGAATGCATTTAAGGTTTTTAAGGAAGTATATTTCATTGGTGGAGCTTATCCTGATTATTCGGTCTATACTCTGCAGAATTATATGAACAATATGTTTTCTAAGCTCGATTATCAGAATGTAACTGCAGTAGCATATACATTTGCTTTTATTGTGGCGATAATGTTTGCATGTTTGTTTCTTATTCAACGACGTATTTCCGATGGACAGAACTAAGAAAGGAAAATGGGATGTGCGCAAAAAGAAAATCGGGAATTACTTTATTTCAATAATGCTTACTCTTCTGGCAATGATTATACTGCTACCAGTAATTGCAACGGCCATATACTCTTTTTGTTCTCCAAACGAGATTAAGCAGTTTATGGAGACGAGAGGAAACTACGATACAACACAATTCATGCAAGTCAAACTCTTTCCAGAAATGTTTTCTCTTAAACAGTATTATACCATTATGATTGAAGATTTAACAATTTTGAGATACTTCATGAATTCTGTTATGTACACTATTCTTATAATTATAGGCCAGATAGTCATAATTCCAGCGATGGCATATGCGTTGTCAAGATTTAGTTATCCCGGGAGAGACTGTCTTCTCTTTATTATCATTATTTTGATGCTACTGCCTTTTCAAGTGACAATGGTACCTAATGTCCTTACATTACGAATGCTAGGACTTATGAACACAATATGGGCTGTCGTTTTACCTACAGTTATTTCCCCATTTTACATTTTTTTGCTACGTCAATTCATGGTTTCATTGCCGGGAGAATTGATCGAGGCTGCACAGATAGACGGAGCAGGTACGGTAAGGTGTTTTCTGTTTATTGTTTTACCGATCTGTAAGCCTGTACTTGGCGCTGCATTTGCATTATCATTTGCCGATTGTTGGAATCTGGTGGAACAGCCATTGACATATTTATCCACGAATACACAACTATATCCGTTGTCCGTACTATTCAATCAATTAACACAAGACAGTTCGGGTACTGAATATGCGGGT
>JBJDYH010000310.1:0-7072 GCA_051867135.1 Faecousia sp.
CCATCTTCGGGAAATCGATGAAGCGGCACACCATCGGCTGGATACCCTCATGCCCCAGCTCATAGAAGCCGCTGGCGTGACCGAGAACCTGAAAGCTACCGACCCCATGAAATGGGTTAGCTTAATGAACGCATTGAAAGCGCAGGCAGAGGAAATTATAACGTCAGAGCTAATTTATGATTAAGAACCGGGAGGAACAAACTATGTTAACCTTTGAAAAAATCCTGCAAGTCTTTGAAGATATTCTTCGGAAAGACCCACTATATGAGGTTGTTTCCACCAGCCACGGCTATACGCTGCTAGGGTGGGATGAACACAGACACCAGTGGTACAGCGCAGAGCTTTTGGAAACACCGGAAGATATGCTGGATGCTTTGCTGGGCAATTATTCCAGCAATCTGGAATTACAGTTTACTGGGGGCGAACGGGACGATCTGACGGAGCAAGAGGAAGAAGAAATTGAAGCCCAGTGCAGGCAGCTTCGGAAGAAATGTTTTCCCACCTAACACTAATGCTTAACATTTGTCAGAAATCATTACCGTTACAGTAAACAGTTTCTTTTCAATATCATAATCCCAGTCATAATCGCCATGATATTTGCGAATTGTTTTTTCAACACTTTTCAATCCAAACCCATGGAGGCTGGCATCGGATTTCGTAGAAATCAGATGGTTACCAGATTGCTTGGGTGGGGTGTCACAGCTATTGCTTAGGACGATGATGCTATACGAATTACGGTGTACCGTGTTCAGGGAGACCGTTTTTTCTGCGGAGAATTCTGCGGCAGCAATGGCATTGTCCAAAAGATTCCCGAGGATTGCCACCAGATCGATATCATCCAACTGGGAAAGGTTGCAGACTTTTACATCATATTCAAACTGGATGCCCCGCATTTCACAATCAACGGTGTACTTATGAATCATCACGTCCAGCAGCTTATTTCCGCTGTGGCAGTTGTGTGTATAGTCTGCCAGCTGCGCTCTGAGCTTTGATACATAGCTGCTGATTTGCGGATCCTCATTAAGGGCCTGAATTGCTGATAGATGTTTTTTCGCATCGTGGGCGTACATCATTAGCTGTTGATTCTGTTGTTCCAGGATTTGATAGTAGGATTGCTCGGTTTGAAGTCGGGTTAATTCGCTTTTCATTTGCAAAGACTGGCTTGCTGCCTTTAACTGATGAGAATAGGTCACAAACAATAAAATGGAGGATGCAAAAATACAAGCACTTGCAAGAGATAACAAGAACTGAACATGGTAATTTGTGTTAGGAAGGGAACATATATGCCAGAATATCACCTGACATACGGCTGCGCAGACGGGATAAATCAGGAAAACCAGAGGAAATGTGCTATGGTTTTCTTCCGGGTGGATAACTTTTATCAGGATTAAGATAACCAAAAAATATAGTGTTTTGATGGTAATGGCTTGGAAAGTCATAAGGATAAAATTACTGTTATAATCATAGAATATCCTATCAGTAAAAAAAGAACTCAAGAAAACGACAGATACCTCCATGGCACCATTGGTAATTCCTAAAAGCACTGAATAAAACGAGCTCTTATATAAACTAGTGCTGAAGCATATACGGGCAAATACGATGTTGATTAAACACGTCGAAATCATGTTGATGACGCCGTTGTTCTGAAAAAGAATGTTAATTGCGGATCCTATCATGAATAAGAAACCGCCAATAAAAAGGCTCTTAACTGGTGTGTATCGATGTTCAAAAATTGAGGAAAAAAATATATATGAAATTACCATCTCCACCAGGTAAACACATAGAGAAAAAAGGGGATTCAGCATATCATCGCCTCCGCAGGTATTCAAACCAGAACTTGTGGAATGCGGACTGCTTTCTGGGGGCAATCGGGATACGGGAACCGCTGGTGAGTAAAAGCTCTGTATAGGTATACCGATCCACATAGTGTAAATTTACAAAGAAAGATTTATGCACCGGATAAAAGAAGGATTGAGGCAGCTTTGCACATAGGTCATCAAACTTTTCGGCAACACAATACTCGCGGTTTGTTGTAACAACATAAATTTTGCGGCCCTCTCGGGTCAAATATATAATATCATCCGCAATCACCCGTTGATGGGCGGCATTCTCTGACAGATAAATATCAACATACGCTCCATCGATGTATTCCATGGCCTTATCCAAACCGGCATACAGGCGATTGACATTAAAGGGCTTCTCAAAGAAGCGAAAAGCCTGCAAATCCATGGCATCATCCTGATATTCATCGTAGTTGGTTACGAAAAACAAGGCCAACTTCGGATTCCGTTCACGTAACTGTTTGGCAAGTGTAATACCGTCAATATTCGGCATTTGAATGTCCAAGAAGGCCAAATCGAATGCTTCCGTCTTTGGCAACTGGGTCGCGTCGAGCAGTGCGGTTATGGTATAGAGAATGTGATGGTTTTGCATATACTCCTCCACATGGATCCGCAATGTATTTAGGTATGTTTGCTCATCATCACAAATCAATATTTTCATAGGAAACCTCACAAAAATAGGCTTGCGGCACGGAATCGTGCGGCAAGCCTATTTTACCATTATATGAAGTAAACGTCAAACCTGATACATATATCAAAATCAGCATTTATGCCTATTTTTATTGCAGTTTTGTAAATTGTGTCGGATACTAATCGCTGTTTTCCAGATAAGCATTCAAAAGGCGGCAAAGTGTTTTCTGCTCATCGGGTGTTAAGCGTTTGATAAGTGTTGTAATAGCATCGGCCTCCTGCGTTATCTCGCCAATCAAGTAATAATCGGGTGTTCCCCCTAAAACATCACACAACACAAGCAGCCGTTTTGTCGTGAGCAAGCTTTTTCCACACTCCATACTGGAGATGTGATTCGTGGAGAGATTCAATTGTTCTGCCAATTGTTCCTGAGATAAGCCTGCAAGCTCTCTGCGATGTTTAATGCGCTTGCCAATCAACTTTTTGTCAACATCCATACCAATCACCACGGATAAAATACCACGGATCTCTTCAAACCGGAGCAAAGCAGAATAGAAGATATCTATAGAACAATTAGTTTATAAAGATTTTATAGATATATACAACTATGATGATGATTCCTTGCAGTTTTGCGCAAATTGTCCGCACTTTTGCAGAAGCTATTGCAATGAAAAAAATAGTGTGTTATTTTGTCGGCAGAAGGAGGTGAACGATGTGGAAAACGGCAAAAAGCTGCTCGCAAAGGTTGCGAAAAAAGCTGCTGAGAAGGCTTTGCGGCGTGACGCAAACAGCACTACCTGCTTTGGATTCTATCAGCCCAAAGCGCCCGCTGCGCTGAAGCGTTTCAAGAGCAGCAAGTAATGGGAACATGGATTGCGGAACAAATTACACGCAAGCTGATTGCATCATCAGTAATAGAAGAAGGTGATAGAGAGCTTTATAGCTACGGTTTTTTCCTGTTGATAAGCAAAATCTTTTTCTTCTTTGTCGCCGTTATTGCTGGCCTTCTAACAGACACAACGGTCGAAAGCATTATATTCTATGTGGTGTTCATGCTCCTTCGTACCTATGCAGGCGGAATTCATGCAAGAACGGAGATGTCCTGCTCTGTACTAACAACGTTGGCGTTGATTGCTTCTGTGCTGGTGATAAAGCAACTGGAAATGCATACCAGTGGGGCGATTTCTCTGCTCATGTTCGGAATCGGAAGCCTTTGTATCCTTGTATTCAGTCCACTGGATACCGACGGAAAGCCTCTTGATAAACACGAGAAAAGGAAATATAAAACAATCTGCATTGCAATCATAATAATCTACGTTATTGTTGCACTGATTGCGTGGATACATTGTATCAAAAATATTTTCTATCCGGTTTGCTGCGGAATTTGTTTGGAAAGCATATTACTTATGCTCGGAAAGATTTGTGATCACAGGGAAAGTAGAAATCACATAATATGAATCTGCCTGATCAGCAGTTCATATTCGCCTTAGGTTGGTAGTGAAAGTGCACAGCTAACAACCTGTAGTAATACTGCCATATGCTGTCAGTGGTATAGGCAATGGTTGACAGCTTCAGTCTATTCAAAAGGAAAGGAGAACCAAATGAAACATCAAAAGAATACTCACACCCGTAAGATTATTGCGTGTATGCTTTGCCTCGTGATGGTAGCAACACTGTTACCGGTAGCTGCGTTTGCCAGTGGCTCTTGTAGTTATCGGTTTAGCACGGGCGTTGTATGCGGAAAGTATACAACCAGGAAAACAATCAGCACCTCCGAGACGCAACACGGAGTGCATTACTACTACAGTGAGTCCTTGGGAACTAATGCTCGGTGCGACTATTCATATTACACTGTCACCGAGGCAGATGTTTGCGCTGCTGGACATACCACAAATAAGACCACAACTCGTCATGAGTTTAATCATGCATGCCAGAACCCCGGAAGATAACCACTGATAAAATTGGATTCACGTAGATCCATCGAAAGAAAACTATTAAGCATTAGGTCATAAAGGAGGGCAGCCTATGATTTGCCGATATCTCCGTCGTTCCTTTCAGCGAAGGTTCCTGCGTCATTTTTCCCTTTTCTGGATCATGCTGTGCGCATTCCTGTTGCCGCTTGTGGTATCTACCTATCGGGACAGCCTGGAGTACGGCGCTCGGCTACAGCTCAATAGCATCAGCAAAGGATGTGCTTTACATATTTTGGGGGCAGCGCCGGAGGATTTAGCACTGTTTCGCAATATTGACGGCCTGACAGAACCGTTTTATGAGGATGGCACGATCTACCTGAGTTATGAGTCTGAGGAATTCTGGAAAAAGTCCACAGATCTGGAACTGTTAAATTCCATGTCTGACGAGGAATGGAACGACTATTTCGCCGAGGATCAGCGAATCAGGGCTGCCCTCCATTCTGCAATGGATAAAAGTAGCCGCAATCTTGAGATCGAGGGTTATGCCTACGATATGTATGGTGATGCCATGGATACACCTGACATGGAAGCCCATATGCAGAAGATTTTGTATCTAAATATCGCATTGTTACTTTTTTCGGGCGTGATCGTCTACAGTGCTTACGGAAATCACATTACAGGATTTTCCCAAGAAACGGCAGACTTGTGTGCGCTTGGCGCAACAGAAGGGCAGATCATCCGGCTATTTTTGGCGGAGTTCGTGATTATCTTTCCGCTCGCTGCTTTAGGCGCAATCGGTTTGTCCGGGATCGTCATGCGGTACCTGTATGAGCATTTTCTTGGGAACACTGCGGATTCCGTTGCGATATGGGAAGTTTTCTATATGAATCCAAGGACCACCGCATTGGAGATTCTATTCTACTTCTTGGTGTGCCTTTGTGCACTGGCGGTTTCTCTGATGCATCGCCCCCGCGGCAGAAAGTACAAGCTGCCTCGGACACAATCCACTTCGTTGCCTTACCTATGGGTTCGCCGGACAAAACCGCCGATTGTTCGCTGCCTTCTGATTCTCGTTCCTCTGGTAACTGCCTTTGTCTTGTTGTTTAACAGCTACTTAAACATCAATGCACAAAATGCGAACAGTGTTGTAGAAGGCCTCGTCGTTGTCATATCTGGCGAGTCGGGTTTCTCTCAGAAAGAACTGCGCATTGCAGAAGAATTGGCCGGAGCAGGGCGAGTAGAACAGCATAAAGATATCAGCGAGCCGTACTTGCTGGTCCCGCCCGATGGGAACTCATTTTTGGTTTCAATCCGCTCCTATAGCGATTTTGCGCCGTATTCTCCGCCGCTGGAGGGAAATGAGATTGCGGCAGATCTGCCAGAAGGGGAAACGGCATTGGGCGTTTACCACCTGGAGGGAGTAAACCATCCTGGGAAGCAAACCGAAGTAACCCTGACGAGAATTGTCGAAACGGAAAATCAGGACCCCTGGAATGTGAATGTCTACATCAGCGATACTTTGATGCAAAATCTAGCAGCGGATGCGCCGGTGAACGTGCTGTATATCTATACCAGTTCCGAAAATGCAAAAGCATTGGAAAACACACTTCGGGAGCATATGCCCAGCGCCTACCAAGTGAATAACTACCAAAATCAGGTCGATGTCAATGCGGAACGACAGGAAGGGCGCTTGCTCCTTATGAGCTGGATCTTCTCTATTCTGATGTTGGTAGCAATGCAAATCATATGGGTGCGTCTGGCAACCTATGTACGGAGCTGTGCCCCGATGCTGACCACGCTGTTCCAAGTGGGTGGATCATGCGAACAACTATTGAAACTGATCCCTGTTTGGCTTGGAGCAGCTTCTGCGGTGATACTGCCGTTCCTGATTGCGATTCCCTGGATCAGAATACAAGCCAATCTTCGATTCATTGTCTCAGGCCCAGTACTTTGCATCTACGCCGGGATTGCTGTGTTTGCGGTCGTGATTTTCTGGCTGCCAGTAAAATACACACTGCATAAGATTCTGAAAAATACGAAATAAGGAGGGACTTTTGTGTCTTTGCTAGAAGTGACAGACCTCTGCCGCACCTTCCGGCAGGGTGATACGGAAATCCACGCTGTGGATCACGCATGCTTTTCCGTGGAGCAGGGAGATATGCTGACCATCGTTGGGCAGTCCGGCTCAGGAAAGACGACCCTGCTGAACCTGCTTGGATGTATTGATAAACCCAGTGCGGGACAGGTTCTGTTGGACGGACAGGATATCCACAGTCTTTCCGACAAGGAATCGGCTAAGCTGCGCAGGCAGAAAATCGGGTACATCTATCAGGATTTCAAGCTGCTGCCGATCCTAACAGCAAAAGAGAACATCCTGCTCCCTGCCATGTTGGATGGAAAGAAACTCCCTGCGTCCCAGGTTCACACGTTGGCTGACCGGCTTGGTATTGCCAACCGTCTGAATCATCTGCCATCGCAGCTTTCTGGCGGGCAGCGGCAGAGAGTCGCCATTGCCAGAGCACTCATCCCTTGCCAGTGCTTCCAGCGGCAATCTCAACGCCTATTTCAAACTGAAAGCTCCTGATCCGGGAACCATCAGCCTGACCAAGACCACAGAGGACGGGCAGAATCTTTCCGGCTGGCGGTTTGGCGTGTATACCAATTCTGCCTGCACCAGCCTTGCGGCAG
>JBJDYH010000311.1:0-7058 GCA_051867135.1 Faecousia sp.
TACTCCCCCAACAGTAAGCCTATTTGACAAATTCCTTAAGTTAATGACATTGCCCTACAGGGGGTTGGTAAATTGCGGCGCCCGTGTAGGGGCCGGTCTTGACCGGCCCGAAACCTATAGTCCACCACCGCGGAAAACCATGTGCTGCAAACGGGCGGGTCGAGACCCGCCCCTACAGGGGGTGCGGGTGTATCCCGCGGGAAGTCCTAGTTTTAGCAGCCGATGTTAAGAAGTTTTCCTGCGTTTCCCCCTAAAATTGCCGTTTTTTCTGCTTCATTGAGGCCGGGAAGGCCCAAAATCCGCCGGATTTCGGTTTGGGAGTTTGTCCATGGGCTGTCCGTGCCGAAAAGGACACGGTCTGCGCCAAAGGCTTTTATGAGAGCGGTAAATTCCTCGTCGCTCATAAGGCAGCGCTCTTCCTCCGAGTAAAAAGAAGCCTCCATAGCATCAATTTGCCCCAAAGAAAAAGCGGTATCCAAATAGCAGCCGGTATCGGCAAGGTTTTCCGCCACCTGCTCCCAGTTTTTCCAGCCCCCCATGTGGGCAAGCACCAGCTTTACCCCCGGCACTTGGCGCAAAGCATTCCGGGAGCGCGCCGGGTCGCACCGTACCACCCCGGGGAATCCAATATCGTCCCCGCTGTGGGCCACCACGATCAAATCCAGCTCGGCGCACCGCTCCAAAATCCGCAGATAGCGGATATCGTCAATGTCTACATCCTGATAAACAGGGTGGATTTTAATGCCCTTTAGTCCCAATTCTTTCATTCGCCCCAGCTCTGCATACCAGCCGTCAAAATCCGGGTGCATTGCCCCAAAGTGGATGAGGCTCCCCCCGGTATTCAAGGCTGCGGAGCTGTCATTCATGTGCGGCACTTTGGCGGCATTGGTGGCTACCGGCAGCACGACACTATAGTCAATACCCCGCGCTGCCATATCCGCCTGCAATCCGCCTACGGTAGCGTCGGAAAAAGCCCTTGTATGGCTGGCCCCTTGCAGCTTTTTCAGCGCCTTGGGAGCAATGGCATCCGGGAAGGTATGGGTATGAAAATCGATAATCATTTCTTCGCCCCCTTGCATTTTTTATGTCTTTGGGTTTTATTCAGCCAATCGATAAATTGGAATTTATCGATGCACCAAATGGGTGACCGTAGGGGCCGATGCCCACATCGGCCCGTTGGGGTGTTACGGATTCGCCGCAGTTCCGTAGAAGCATCGTCGTGCTTTCTGCGGGGCGATGTGGGCATCGCCCCCTACATTCACCCAATTCACACCCCGGTAAATTCCAATTTGTCGCTTTTTGAGCAATGTCTATAAGCACTATTTTCTTAATTATACCGCTGCGGCGGCTGCAAATCAAGGCGGAAGTCTTTTCTTTTCCCCACAATTATGCTATAATATATCTGTGAAAATTTGCAAAGGAGCAACCTATGGCTACCATATCTGAAATTCTGGCCCAAGAGCTGGGGCAGAAGCAACAATACATTGAAAATGTCATCGCCCTGATGGACGAGGGCAACACCATCCCCTTTATCGCCCGCTACCGCAAGGAAATGCACGGCGCTATGGACGATACCGTGCTGCGTACCTTGGAAACCCGGCTTACCTATCTGCGCAACCTCCAAGCCCGGCGGGATGAGGTAAAAAATTCCATTGAAAATCAGGGCAAGCTTACCGAAGAGCTGTCCGCCGCCATCGATAATGCCGCAACGCTGGCAGAAGTGGAGGATTTGTACCGCCCCTACAAGCAGAAGCGGCGCACCCGCGGCTCTGTAGCCCGGGAAAAGGGTCTGGAGCCTTTGGCGCAGGCCATCTTTGCTCAGGACGGCAGCGACCCTGCCAAGCTTGCGGAAGATTATGTAAACCCCGAAAAGGGTGTCAACGACCTGGAGGAAGCCCTTGCCGGGGCTGCCGATATTATTGCGGAGGATCTGTCCGACGATCCTGCCATCCGCAAGGGCCTGCGGGAGCTGTTCCGCCGCAAGGGCGTTCTTACCAGCGCCGCTGTCGACCCGGAAAACGACAGCGTTTACCGCCTGTACTATGAATTTTCCGCCCCCATTTCCCGCCTGCAGGGCCATCAGATTTTGGCTTTGAACCGGGGCGAAAAAGAGGGCTTTTTGAAGATTTCCGTCAATCTTCCCGGCAATGAGGGTTCTGCGCTGGTGCGCCGGGCCGCATTGAAGCCCACCATGAATGTCTCCGCCTTTGTGGTGGCTGCCGCCGAGGATGCCTATGACCGCTTGATTCTCCCCAGCGTTCAGCGGGAAATCCGCAGCGACCTGACGGACACCGCCTCTCAGGGCGCTATCCACAATTTTGCCCTGAATCTGAAGCCCCTGCTGATGCAGCCCCCGGTAAAGGGCTTTGTCACCATGGGGCTTGACCCCGGCTACCGCAACGGCTGCAAGGTGGCTGTGGTGGACGCTACCGGCAAGGTGCTGGATACCTCCGTGGTCTACCCCACCTTTAGCGAGCGGAAAAAGCAGGAAGCCATTGCTACCCTGTCCGCACTTATGCGCCGCCATCAGGTACGGCACATTGCCATCGGCAACGGCACCGCCAGCCGGGAAACGGAAGCGATGGCGGTGGAAATGCTGAAAAGCTTCCCGGAAGCCAGCTACGCCATTGTCAACGAGGCCGGTGCTTCCGTATACTCCGCCTCCCCGCTGGCTGCGGAGGAATTTCCTGACTATGATGTAAACCTCCGCTCCGCCGTGTCCATTGCCCGGCGGCTGCAAGACCCCCTGGCCGAGCTGGTAAAAATCGACCCCAAGGCCATCGGCGTGGGCCAGTATCAGCATGACTGTGCCCAGAAGGAGCTGGATGCGGCTCTGGACGGCGTGGTGGAGGACTGCGTCAACGCGGTAGGCGTTGACCTGAACACCGCTTCTCAGAGCCTGCTGCGGCAGGTTTCCGGCCTGAACGCCACCACCGCCAAAAATATCGTAGCCTACCGGGAGGAAAACGGCGCCTTTACCTCCCGGGCGCAGGTAAAAAAGGTTCCGAAGCTTGGCCCCAAGGCTTATGAGCAATGCGCCGGGTTCCTGCGGGTGCCGGAGAGTAAGGAAGTGCTGGATAATACGGGCATCCACCCCGAGTCTTACAAAGCCGCCTACGCTCTGCTGGAGCTTTGCGGCTACGATAAGAAGAATATGAAAGACCTTTCCGGCCTGCCTGCCAAGCTGGAAGCCATTGGCTTGGAAGCTGCCGCCGAAAAGTGCGGCGTAGGCGTTCCTACTCTGCAAGACATTGTAAAAGAGCTGCAAAAGCCCGGCCGTGACCCCCGTGACGAGCTGCCCGCCCCGGTACTGCGCAAAGATGTGCTGGAAATCAAGGATTTGAAGCCCGGCATGGTGCTGACCGGCACGGTACGCAATGTGATTGACTTTGGCGTGTTCGTGGACATTGGCGTGCATCAGGACGGTCTGGTGCATATCTCTCAGGTGGCAAACCGCCGCCTGCGCCACCCCAGCGAAGCCGTTCAGGTGGGGGATGTGGTCAAAGTGGCCGTGCTGGAAGTGGATGAAAAGCGTCACCGCATCAGCTTAACCATGAAAAACATCAAGGAGGAGCAAGCATGATTACCACAAAATTTCAGGAAGATGAACTGTCCCTGCTGGGCTTCGGCGCTATGCGCCTGCCGGAAAAAGACGGCGAAATCGATGTGGCTCAAGTAGAAAAGATGGTTGCCTACGCCATGGCGCATGGGGTCAACTATTTTGATACCGCTTGGCCCTACCATGCCGGGTATTCCGAGATCGTCATGGGCAAGGTGCTCTCCGCTTATCCCCGGGAGAGCTACCGCCTTGCTACCAAGTACCCCGGTCACCAGATTGCAGACCGCTATGACCCTGCCGATATCTTTGAAAAGCAGTTAAAGAAGTGCGGCGTGGAGTATTTTGACTATTATCTGCTCCACAATGTGACCGAGCTTTCCATCGATGTGTACTTAGACCCCAAGTGGGGCATTGTGGACTACTTCAAGGAGCAGAAGCGCCTTGGCCGCATTAAGCATTTGGGCTTTTCCTCCCACGGTCATATCCCTACCATGGAGCGCTTTCTGGATGCCGTGGGGGATTGCATGGAGTTCTGCCAGATCCAGCTCAACTATCTGGACTGGACGCTGCAGGATGCCAAGGGCAAGGTGGAAATGCTGAAAAAGCGGAACATTCCCGTATGGGTGATGGAGCCTGTCCGGGGCGGCAAGCTGGCAAACCTGAACGAAGCCCAGAGCGCCCGGCTGAAGGCGCTGCGGCCTGAGGAAAGCATCGCTGCCTGGGGCTTCCGCTTCCTGCAGGGCATTGACAATGTACAGATGGTGCTCAGCGGCATGAGCAACGAGGAGCAGATGGTGGACAATGTGAACACCTTCAGCCAGCGCAAGCCCTTGAATGAAACCGAACTGGCTGCGGTTATGGCCATTGCCGAGGAAATCAAGAACGCCGTGCCCTGTACCGCCTGCCGCTACTGCTGCGACGGCTGCCCCATGGGGCTGGATATCCCCCTGATGATGCGCCTTTGCAGCGAGCTTCGGGTTGCCAACTCTGTCAACTCCGCTATGATTCTGGAGACCTTCCCGGAGGACAAGCTGCCCTCTGCCTGCCTGCATTGCGGCCTGTGTACCCAGATTTGCCCCCAGAACATTCCCATTCCCGATGTGATGCAGGAGCTTTCCGACCGGCTGAACGCCATGCCGAAATGGAGGGACATCTGCCGCCAGCGTGCGGAAGAAGAAAAGCGGATGCAGGGCAAGTAATATGTACCGCAACCCCATTTTATACGCCGACTATTCCGACCCCGATGTGATTTCCGTGGGAAGCGACTACTATATGGTTGCCTCCTCCTTTACCTATCTGCCCGGCGTACCCATTTTGCACTCCAAGGATTTGGTGCATTGGGAAATCATCAACTACGCCGTTCGCCGTTTGCCCTTTGAAAAGTACAACCGCCCCGCCCACGGCTCCGGCACTTGGGCACCGGCTATCCGCTACCACAATGGGGAGTTTTTCGTATTCATCCCTTTGCCCGATGAGGGCATCTTCGTAGCCAGAAGCAAAGACATCCGGGGCGAATTTCGGCTCAACTGTTTGGTGGAAAGCAAGGGCTGGATAGACCCCTGCCCCTACTGGGATGCAGACGGCAAGGCTTACATGGTGTTCGCCTATGCCCGAAGCCGCTGCGGCATCAAGCATAGGCTTTCTCTGGTGGAGATGGATGATGATTGCACCCGTCTTTTGGGGCAGCCGCAGGTGATTTTCCACAACGAGGAGATTGCCCCCACCATCGAGGGGCCGAAAATGTACTTCCGGGATGGGTATTACTACATTTTTGCCCCTGCCGGAGGTGTGGCTACCGGGTGGCAGATGGTATTGCGCTCCCAAAATATCTGGGGGCCTTACGAATACCGCACCGTTCTTTCTCAGGGCAAAACCCCAATTAACGGCCCCCATCAAGGGGGCTGGGTGACGGATACAACCGGGAAAGATTGGTTCCTCCATTTTCAGGATGTGGGCGCTTTGGGCAGAATTACCCACTTGCAGCCCATGCTCTGGGAAAAGGGCTGGCCTGTTATGGGCGAAAACGGCAGTCCTGTGGAGGAAAATCCCCTGCCCATTCCAAACGCCCCTGCCTACTGCATTGCCACTTCTGACGATTTTGCCGGGGAGGAGATAGCCCTGCAATGGCAATGGCAGGCAAATCCGCAGAGGCATTTCTATGAAATGAAAAAGCCCGGCTTGGCGCTGTTTTGTCTGCCCAACTCCAGCCGGGAGAATTACCTCTGGTACGCCCCCAACGCATTGACCCAGATTCCTCAGTATCCATCTTTCAAAGTTTCTGTGGAGGTCAACCTCCACCCGGATAAAGATGGGGATTTCGCCGCTCTTGGCATCATCGGCCATGAATACGGCTATTTGGCTTTGGAAAAGGGCTTCCTGCGGCTGTATCGGGGCAAAGTGCTGGACAAAGAGCAAGCGGGCAAGGCTGCGGAAACCCTCGCGGCGCAAATTCCCTATGAAGAAGCCCAAGGGTTGCTATGGATAGAAGCAAAAGAGGGATTCTTCCGCTTTTTCTGGGGCGCAAAGGGAGAAAACACCATTGGCAGCCCCATTCCCCTTACCTGCGGCACTTGGACAGGGGCTAAAATCTGTCTTTGGAGCGGCAACCGGGGAAATCAGAAAAGTGCCGGATATGGCGAATATCAAAATTTTAAGGAGTACCCCCTATGAAACAGATTTTTTACATTGGCGACAGCACCGTGCAGTTTAACAAAATCAACACCTACCCTCAGACCGGAATGTCTCAAGCTTTGGAGCGGTACACGGCGAAGGATGTGGTGGTGTGCCATCACGGTAAGAACGGCCGCAGCACCAAATCCTTTCTTGACGAGGGCCGCTTTGACCCGGTAATGGACGGGATGCAAGCCGGGGACTTCCTTTTTATCCAGTTCGGCCACAACGACGAAAAGCAGGCTGACCCCAACCGCTATGCCGCCCCTGACGGTGCTTATCGGGACAACCTGCGCTGCTTTATTCGCTGCGCCAAAGAAAAGGGCGCTTACCCGGTGCTCATTACCCCCATTGCCCGCCGCCTTTTTGACGAAAACGGCGTTTTTAAGCCCGGCAGCCACGGGGCTTACCCGGAAGCCGTGCGGATTGTAGGACAGGAAGAGGGAGTTCCGGTTGCGGATTTAACCGCCATTACCGAAAAATACTTGGCAGAGCTGGGTGACGAATCTTCCAAGCCCCTGTTTGTATGGCCTAAGGACAATACCCACCTGAAGCCTGAGGGCGCCGTGCGCATGGCCGGCTTCCTGTGTGACGAGCTGCGCCGTTTCGGCAGGGTCTACGCCGACCTGCTATACACCCCGGAGGAAGAAACGGTGGTTTTCAAATCCGATTGCCTATAATTATCCTTTTGCAGGGACCGGCCTATGTGCCGTTCCAATCCCACCGTTACAGAAACGCAAAAAGGAACGGCACGCAGGCCGTTCCCTACAAAACAAAGGTTCTATAATAAATGTTGGGGTCAGGCAATGAGCCTGACCCCAAAACTATA
>JBJDYH010000312.1:0-7041 GCA_051867135.1 Faecousia sp.
TAGGGGTAGTTTGCGCTTTTTTGCTCTCAGTCGGGGGAAGGTTTCACAGTAAAATGAATGATACGGTCAAAGTCCATGGAGAAGAAGAAAGTCGAAACAACCGTAAGGACAATCTTTAAAATCGCGGACGGCATTCCTGCGGCAATGCTCGATACGGATTTTACAGCGGCAGATGAAAAAGAAGCTATCGCCTGCCCAATTGTTTGAGAAATATTAATTGCATTTTTTCTTCCATAAATAGAATAACCGGTACAGGACGTACCGGCCATTCTCTCCAATTAGACGAACAGAAGATTCAGCGCAGGGAAACCGCCATTGGAAAAGTAAGTAATGCCCATAATTGCAACGGCCAAAGCCAAAGCAACGGAACCGATAACAATTCGCTTGTTGCTTGCCAGTTTGCCCTTTGCCAACTTCTTGGGCAGCAGGAGCAGGGTCACCGCAACGGACAGCAGCAGAGCGGCGATGAACACCATCGCGGATGCAAAGCCCATGGACAGGTTTGCGAAAAACAGGATCACGGAACCAACGATTCCAACCAGGCCAATGGCCCATGCCAGATACTTTGTGCCGACGAGCAGGCCGTCGATCGATTCAAACAGTTTCATTTCAGATTACCTCCATTTTTTGAGTAGTTTGTTTTGAATATGTAATTGGATGGATGATGGGGTGCGATTGCCGTATCAGGTTTCTTTGCTGCCATCAGATGTGTCATTGGCGGGAACATCTTTTGTTCTTTTGGTGTCTGCGGGAACCGGGGTAAGTTCCGAGTGGTCAGCCGTTTTTTCATCCGACTTCCTCTCGGCATCTTTTGCTGTTTTTGTCCCTTCTCTGAAGCCTTTGAGCAATGAACCGCCTGCGACGATAGCTCCCATTGCAACAAGCCCGGTTGCACTGATTACTATCTTGACAAACCCTGAGAAATTCTTTTCAACTGTACTGCTCACAAGACATAACCTCCTTTCAATTTGACTTGATTGATGCGCTGATTATATCCAAGGTTTATTGGATTTTTCTTTGAATACTGTTTGCAAAATATGAAATAAAACCGTGTTCTCAAAACAGATGCAAACAATATTTTCTTTTTCATTTCTCCTTTCACGATTTTATGTTTTGATTATAGATGGTCTTTATTTATCCAGTGCTTGAATACTGTTTGCAAAACATTAATTTAGAGCGTATCTGAAAACTAATTGCCATTAGGAGTGCACAAAAGGGGCTTGACTTTGAGGAACAGAGTCACGAGACATAAGATAACGGCATAGTAAGTGACAAAGAAAAGGAGGCTACTATGGAAATAACAATTAAATGCACTTGTGGAAACACAGTAAAAATACCTGTGAAAGATGGGAAGCAGGCAATGCTGAGAGATTATTTAGAAAGTGCCCGCTTTCGATTGACAAAGGCTGATAATCAAGAAATTCAGCTTTGGTGTGGCAATTGTAAGTCATGGGTTGCTTTGAGATTAGACTAAATATATGACAAAACCGCCAGTTTTCGTGATGAAAACTGGCGGTTTTGGTCCGGGCTGCGGGACTTGAACCCACGGTCTCTTGGTCCCAAAGAATTGAAGGAACTTTTTTCTAATCTTTTCTGTTTGTTTCTGGTGCTTTCTGCTCAAAATTCCGTGCTTTCCGAACCTCCCCGCTCCGCTGTTTCCACGTCTTCCAGAGCTGTCTATGGTCAAAAATGTGGTCAAAACCGCTTCCCACACAATCCGGGAAGCGGTTTTGATTGTGTGGTTATAGCTTAGAACAGGATAGAAGTAAAGTCAAAAACTGTACTGCTATAAACAAAGAAAAGGGAATCAAAACCTTGATTGCACGAAAGGCTATTCAATAATAGAGAAAAATGTGGGGGGAAGAAAATGCATTTCGTAATGGCGAAGGGGATACTTTGTTCCCGCAACGGAATTAATTTATCAGAGGTTGTCAACACGGATGCATTTACAAATTAATTAACAATCTGAAGAATATACTCTCTTATTTGATTTCAGGGAACTCCATGGGGTTATTTAGCAGTGCCAAAATATTGTTGATTCTTTGATCACCGAAATCATCATCTGGGCTTCCGGGACGAACAACTAACATCTCATACATATACTCTATGCCGCCGCGAGCATAGCTGTTAAAGAGTTCCATTCCTTCATCATGTTCTTCACGAGTTTCAGGGATCCGGAATGCACTACGAATACGATCTTCTTCATTGAGGCCACGGCTTTCATCAAGCATTAACACCAGCTTCATGATGGGGGCCAAAGTCTGATATGCATCAGTTAGCTGCATCATCTGGATCGTACGCTTCTTATCGTCTCCTGCACGATCGTCAGGAAGCCGACGCTTGATTCGAAGGCCAATAACAGCAGCTATACCATAGAGATCGACTAGGCGTTTTACCATGGATTCCTGAACCTTGTTTTGAACCCACATCTTATCGACATATTCCTTGAAACGACCATTGATAAAGACTTCACTGGTCTTGAAATACTCAAAGACATGGGGCTGTTCTTTTTTGCTGCCATTATTCAAAACCTCCTCTCTCGATAGTAGAACTGTTAGACTTCTCTTCCTTGTTCACACGATAGCAATACTCGGGCATGACGAATTCGTCGAGACCGGAGGAGGCCCAGTCCTTATCCAGCATAAAGATAATGACCTGTTCAGCGAATTCAGGAAGCTTTTTCGCAACCAGGCTGGTGTTTTCATTACTCAAAGTAGAAAACGGACCATCCAACACCAGCGGCAGATTAATAATGCCGATGTCTGTCTCGCCTTCGCCGGCTTCCTCTGCAGCCTTGCGCCTTGCCAGCTCAAGTACAGAGACAATGTAAACAAAGTTGATGGCAGTTGCTTCACCGTTAGAGAGGTTCTGCTCTTCGTAGCCTTTGGAACCACCAACACTGTGATAATATACATGGATACGATAGTCATCTTCAAGCTTGGCATACTTTTCACCGTCGTTGAACATTCTATCGAAATTGTCGGAAATGATTTCGTTCAATTGCTCAAACACGCCGTCCTGCTTTTTCTTCAGCTGGCGCTCAGCCATAGCATAAACTGCTTCTGCATAAGCAATGGCCCGGTTGACAGACTCATTTGCCTCATTTTGACGAGATAGAACATCAAGCTGCTGATTCTTACTATCGCGAGTTTTGATTGCGTAATCACGATGCGCAATATACTCATTCTGCTTCTGCTCATGACTGCGACACAGGCTAACCCAGGTATTATAGTTTTTCCGAAGAGCCGCAATATTGGCCTTCCGATCCATCTTCTTTTCAAGCAGTTCCTTCTCGTCTGCCTTTTCATAGATCCGATCCTGTATGGAGTCGAAATCTTCAGCCTTATCCTCTATATCAGAGACTAACGTGCGTGCATCATGCTGCCAGTCATTAAGCAGAGCGCGGAACTTTCCTGCGGCACCGCCGATCATCTCGGGGGGAATAACCTTACGCAGCTGCATCAGGTTTTTATACGCCTCAGAGCCCTCGCTCAAATCCTCACCGCAGAGGCATTTACCGAGATTGATCAGGTAATCAACAGTATCAACGGTAACACCGGGGATGTCTTTTCCTTCGAGATCAACCTTGGAAAGAAGCGCATCCACCTGGGGTAGCATTTCACCGGCGAAGAAACGAGCGGAACCGCTGAACATTTTAACAATGTCAGCGTAGTAATTCTCGCGATCCTGCTCCATATTAGAAATATCCTTTTCCAATTGGGCGAACTTCTTTTGATCCTCTTCAACCTGACGATTATCATTCAGATCTTTGGCTAGTTTGTCACGCTCACGCTGAGAAGTTTCGAGTGCTTCTTCTTCGGCTTTAATCTTCTGCTCATAATCGTCGATGGACCTATCCAGGGACTTGATATCTGATAAAAGGCGGTCATATTCATCACCGGAACCCTTTATGCGTTCACGAAGCGTCTTCAGTACAGTTTTTCCCTGGCCGTCCTTAATATGCTTCATCATTTCAATGAGGCCGGTAACTCCAAGAATGGTATTGATGGATCCCTTGACTTCACTCTTGGCGGTTTTGGCATCACCCCAACGCTCGCCATCGAAGAAGAAGTAATTGGACAGGCTGCGTGGAAGCATGTTCTCAATGGTCTCTTGGACACATCCTTGCTTATACTTTTTCCCCTCAGCGCCGGTGTTCACGCCATTATTATTAATGACTTTGCCGGGAACGCCATCCTGGATAATGATCATGGTCAGCTTGGACTCACCATCCTGGACAACAGCTAAATCGCGGGTGCCAGAAACCTTGCGCTTGAAATACGCGGTTCTGGTAAATTTCCACTGGGTATTCCCTTCGCGGATCACAATTTCAACAGAAACCGGCTGTCGATTTTCCGGGGTCATTGTCGCAATGATCTCATTGTTGAGAAGGACGATATCCTTTTTCTTTGTGTAGTTGGTTGTGTTGAGTTCCTCAAACAGGCCCCAGCGAAATGCCTGCGCAAGGGTTGTTTTCCCGAAAGTATTATCACCAAGGACGACAGTAACATTTTTATCGTCATTACAGGAAAAATGAATCTCGGTTTCACCCTTATAGCGCATAAAATTATGAAGTTTCATGCTTTCAAATTTCATTCGTCTTCCGCCTCCTTTGAGTCCGAAGCGGCATCATCCGACTGCTTTACGATATAATTTGTAATTCGCTTCACCATGTCTTTACTGTCATACTGCAGTGTTCGAACATTCTTTTGCTCACTGTTTCTGATAGTTATAAACATATTCAAAACACGAGCATAATTGACTTTAGGATCATTCGTCGCCATAGTAATCCTCCGCCTTCTTTGTTTCTTCTTCAATATCGATATAGACTCCGTATGAATCCATAATGCGAGACATTAGGGCTTCAGCTTTTTCTCTGTTCGATGCAAGCTTTCCGAACTCATTGATTCTAGCAAGCTCCCCCAGAACAATACTCTTGTCTTCATCATAGTTCGTGGGAAGGACGTCATCCAGATCACGAGGCAAGGTCACGAAATCATAAATGACGGCTTTTTTCTTACCCTCACTCCGGCGAAAAAGTCGGCCTCGACGTTGGATAAACTCTTTTGGGTTTCGAGAACTCGAGAGAATAAACGCCGTTTGGATGCCAGGAATATTGACACCTTCGTCCAAACACTTGATAGCAGTGATGACCTGATATAAGCCATCTTGGAAATATTCCTTGATATTCTGGCGTTCTTTCAGGTCTTCTTCGGCAGTAAACCGCTGGACAGACATACCGTATTCAGATCTTAGCTTCTGAGTAACAAGATCAATCTGGCGTGATTCTTCACCAGAATCCTCGTCTTCTGCCATTGTAGCGCCACAATACACGAGGATGTTCTTCTTATTCCTGTAGTCCTCCATCAGTTCCATCAGGAGTTCGACTTTGGCCCGGGCACCCGCCAGGAGTCTCGTGCGCTGGTAAACAATAAATTTTCCGGTCTCAGAAACTCTCAGTTTACCGTTTTTTTGAATTAGATACTTCTTGAGGTCTCGAGTCAACTGCTGGTATGTGCGGAGCTCATCATCCTGAAGATAAACAGGGATTGGGAAGTAATCATACGGGACAAGGGCCTTATCCCGGATCGCATCCTCCAGGCCATAGTTGATTACTTCGTCGCCAAAGAAACGGAATAACCGTGCAGTTCCAGCCTTATCCATGTGGCGCACGATGGTAGCAGACAAAGCAATACGATATTTGAACTGCTCAGGCATGATGCTTGATAAGGCTTCTGATCCAAAATTATGAGCCTCATCCACAATAAAAAGAATGTTGTCCTCTGCGGTGAATTTACTTATATACGGCTGGACCTTCGGGCCAGAGAAAGTGTCGTTTGTCGTAATGCAAACAAAGGGCGCGCCCTCTTTTCTAAAGCGCCTGCACGCCTGTTTCAGTCGATCTTCCCAGCGGAGGGTTGTAGATTTCGAATGTGCGATGATCGGTATGGGGGCCCATTCGATCACATCCTCTTCCCACTGGCTCACGAGATGGATATAGGGACAAACAATAAAAACTGCCAGCTTGTCATTCAACTGTTCAGCCAGCCGAACCATGGCCGCAAGCGAGGTAAAGGTCTTACCTGCGCCGGTACACATAGAGTAGATACCCCTGCAGTGTTGATTGAACCACGCATCATTTGCGGCATCCTGATAGCTGCGCAGCTTTACGTGATCAGGCATATGGAATTTGGATTTTTTCTTGAGATAGGATTTATAGCCATACTCCCGCTCATCAGTTGTATAGTCCACAGACGGTTTGCGGAAGGCGAGCAGCTTGTCGATGATAACTTCAGGGAACGGAACGATTTTGAGTTTCTTGGTATTATCGATCCAGTTGTTATCAAAGTCCCGCTCAGCTTCAGTTACAGCCTCAATTTGACTGCGATCCTTCCAGGGACAGAAGGTATAAATAGACTCAAAGTTCTCCTCAAATCCGTTGTTTGATTCATTCATAGAGCCTGTAAAACTAATGCGATTGCCATTAGAATCGATGTAAACAGCAATTTTCTCATGGTAGATATTGATACCGGTGTCGGTTGTCATGAATGCCAAACGCATTTCAAGCATGCCAGAAGCGATCATGTTGGCGATTAGGTTCAGACGCTCCTCCTCAAAAAAATTCAAGGGAGAAGTTAAACTGACCTCGAGCGCCCCGATGATTACTTCTTCACGGGTCTTGTAACCAAGATCAATAGCTTGAATATCCTCTGGGCTCAATTTAGGGGAGCAGATGAGCTGGACTTTCCCTCCACGCTCAGCCATGGCGAACAGACCGGTACTCAGATCAATCAAAGAAGAGGTAGAAAAGTATCCGACAGAGCGTTTATAGACCGCAGTCTCCTTGAGCACAGGGATAAAGAAGTCCCGGGGGAAATCATGCTCATTGGAGCGATATCTGATTTTAATATCAAGATCCCGGAAGCTCATAATTCACACCCTTTCGTGCATTTAGAGGCTCATAATTGCGTTCACCAACGCATCAATCCTTTATCACCTGATAGGGGTCCTCTCTGGTCACCCGGTATTCCTTTGACTGGT
>JBJDYH010000313.1:0-7038 GCA_051867135.1 Faecousia sp.
GAAGCTATCACGGACGCGGATGCGCTGCCGGAGAGCGGCGTCCAGACTGTTCCGTCACTCCTCTAGGCTGTTGGGCGCTTCTCTAGCCCGCTGAAACGCACAAACAAGGGACGAGAACATTCCCTGTCCCCGGTGGGAATAGGTTATTCGGTTAGCTGTTTGCTGCCAATACACAGAGCCGTCCCCTGTTACATGCTCAAGTTGAAAAATCGTTGGCTTTACTGCATAAGCCTGCATTTAAGTCTTCTGAATCCTCTGAATCAATACATTCTCCATAAGAAAACACAGTAATCTCTAGTGGAATATTTAGCTGATTGAGAATACCAATGTCGCTGGGTGCGATAGAAAAACCAAATTGACCAAAGGTACTTACTACAGATATTCTAACAACGCATTCTCCGTACTGTTTGAGCCGCTGAACAAACTTGTGGTAATCAGGAATACACTCCAAAAATTCACTGAGGTTTGTATCAATGTCAGTACATTTCTGAAACCGTTTACTCAGCGTCCAAACATAGGAGGAGTCATTCGTGAAAACCTTTGTATCCATATCGTGAGTTTTTAATGTATTCCTGAAGTTATTGTGATAGAGTTCGGGGATACCTGTAGGATTATATGTTGTTCTAAGAATGACTGCAAAAGTTACATTAAAATCTGCAAACATTATTTTGAAACCTCCTCAAGAAATTCCTTTGCTAACTCCAATAATTTCGCATACGAGTATGTAAAGTTCTTAGGATAGCCCCATTTAGATGCTTCAACATAATCTCCAAAATCATGTATTAATTCTGGCGGTATGCCAACTTCTCTGGCAGCATTTTTTACCTGCTTAATGTCTGCTTTTTTTGCACACATATTATGCACCAATACACCAACATCAGATACATAATAAGTGTGGAAATCTTCAACTTGGAAATTGTAGACAGCAATAGGCTCTTCCAGAATCTCATGCTGTACTTTCTCGATGACAACATATTCACCGTTGACGAGAACCAGAATATCTCCGGCACGGAGGTGTACAGCATCTGTCCATCCCTTTACCGGGGAATAGAAAGGATGACTGGGAGTGCAAACAATCTCTTCACCATTTACAAAGATATGTACTAGTTCTCCCGTCTGGTTTACATATGTCTCAATGACTTCCTTTAGCGCAACTTCGCCTGTTTCTTCATTCCAAGCCCAAACCATATCGCCAGGGGCAATATCTTTAATGTTTACCTCTCCCCTGTCTGTTAAAACAGCGGTGCCATCGACAAAGCATACGCCCGGACTCACAGATGCAGCAGATAACATGCCTGCCGTTGAAATTGTGACAATATCTCGCCCCGTATTATATGCTTCCACATTCCCGGCAAATACCGTATCTAGCAGTATGCTTTCGCCAGAGACAGCGGCATATGCATCATCTGCGGCATAAGCAGTAGCAGCCACGGAAGTTGCTGCTACTACTGTTACAGCAGCAACATGCGCAACAGCATAGCTCGCACCGCAATTCATAGCCATAATCGTCAACGAGCAAACAGCGGCTGGTGCGACAGCGCTAATCACTACGGCGGCAGCAACAGCCACTACTGCGGCCGCAGCAACAGCAGCGGCCTTTTTTAGCCACTTAGGCAAATTCCCCTCAGAGTCTTGTAGATTTGTTGGGTTGTTATTGCAATACGCGAACATATTGTTGCCAAGAAGCCCTTGCCCGGTGGAGGCGAAGGCATCCGCATTGATGAATCTACCAACTTCAGGATTATAGTATCTGCTTTGGAGGTAGTACAGGCCGCTTTCTATATCGTAGATATAGCCACGGTAGCGGAGGGGGTTGTATTTGCCAAGAGTAGAAGCAAGGGTGCCGGTGCCGTTATCGCCGGAGGTGTGGCGGCCCCAGGCATCGTAGGAATAGGATACCACAGTTTCACCGCTGGCGTTCAGGATGGCAACGATGTCACCTTGCAGGTTGGTGGCGTAGAAGTAAACCGTACCGTTGTAGGTAACGGTCTGGGGCGAACCTTCCGCGTCATAGGTAAAGCTGAGGGTATCGCTTACCGCGCCTGTGGAGGTATTGGAAACTTCCATCTGCACCAAAGCGCTGCCGTTGTAGATGTAGCTGTAGGTAGTGTAAGCGTTGTATGCCTTAACCCGCAGCCCGTCGGCATTGTAGACGAAGTGGAAAATGTCCTCGGATTCGTTTCCGTCCTCTTTGTAGGTGGCAAGCTGCCTGCCATGTTTCCATGTATAGCGATTATCGAAATGATCCCGTGTGGGATTGCCGCTGGCATCGTGGGTAATGGCTTGCCCGTCGAAAGAGGTAAGAAGGCCAGTCTAGACTGATGTTTCTTGCTAACTAATACTTACAACCAACTTTGTAGGTAAAGCTGCTTTTCTGATCCACATTCTTCATCAGTAGGTCAATGAGGTTGCAACAGCCCTGCCGGCGGCAGCATCCATAAGCCCAGTTAGAGTTCGAGAATGGTTATACTTGAAGGATATGATTGAGCTATCCTCATAGGTTATGATAATACATAGCAGACCGTAAGAGGATTGCTCCATAATGCATCGTGTTTTATTCCTCCAAAACTACCCCTACAACATTGCCGTTAAAATCCATTTTAATAATCCGTTGCTTTCCGTCAATTGCGTAGATGCCGCTATTATCAAAAATATACAGAGCGTAGTAGAACTCATCGCTAATTTTCTCTATAGTGCCATCAACTAAACGAATCCGAAAAGTGCCTGTTAAGGGGTCTTTTCCCCAACCAATAAACAGTTCTTGTCCAATATCATATCGCATAATAGATATGTATGCATAGTCCCCAAATAGATTAACAGAAGATAAACAATCTCTTTGGGAATCCGCAAAAAGCTCATCTATTTCTCCATTTTCGTTGATGAGATAAAGCAGATTCGTTTTATTCCATGTATTATATACTAAAATCCCATGCTCTGTCTGAACTAACTGTTTTTCACCTGCAGGTATAGTGTCCGATAAAGGGAAGACTTTTTCTCCATCTTGACACAGAATACAATCACCTTCTATCCAATAAAGCCGATTCCCCAACTCAATAATCTGTGGCGTTTCTGCTGTTTTCATAGTTGTACCGTTCAAAAGTGGAATATATGTATCCTTGGCAGGAAAAATACTGGGAACATAGAATATGCCGTCGTTTGTAAATGTACTGCAAAGGGATTTTGGTTTTTGAATAGTGGGCAAAACCTCGACCTTTCCAGTTGTTTCCAATTCGCCGGTGATTATATTGTAGCTGCGCAATTCTCCTATGTAGTGATTATCATCAATCTCAGCATACTCAATGCCATACACAAAATCTTCATGAACAGCAAGCACATCCATAGATAATACTGTAACAGGCATTGTTTTGCCATTTCCTGTTATTTTCTTAATCGTGTTATCGTCAGCTTTCCAAACATATAGATTTTCTCCATTTGCAAATAGTTTTACAGAAGTAGTCTGCAGATTATTTGCTGGGTTGTAAGAGCCTTTTTCCACATGGATGCTTTTTATCCTAGGAAAATAAAGAGCTTTGACGGCTTTGTATGCGATAAAACCAACGCTTGCCAACACAATCACAACAACTGCAATCTTACATGCTTTTTTGCAAAAATGATTCATCATCTATAATTTCCTCCTCCACTACTGAAAATGACTATTCGCCCAGCAGTAACGCTTGTATTCCTCATCGCTTGCGATCGCAAAGAACTCAGCCTCAATGAAAGCTATATTGGGAATAACCACGCAACTGTTTTCTTTAAACCTATTGTTAGATTTCGCCATGGCGTCCCATGATTGTTGCACACAGTTTCTGAATAGTAGCTTATACTTTTTATTCTGCTTTTTTATTACATTAACATACGAAAGTGTCTCTGTATAGTCTCCCTCAAAGTAACATACATCCGTAACTAACTCCGCACGGGAAGCCACCATTTTATCGTTTGAATTTGCAAGCACCTCTCTTACACCGGAAACTGTGAAAAGGTCTTCATCTGATACCTCAACTTTCACAACGAGACAAGTATTCTTACAAGACAGCATCCCCCAGAATCCCTTTTCTCCTGTGGTAGCACCCCAATAAAAATACCACCATTCGCCATTTTCATCTTGAATGAGAAGTCCGGAGTGCCCGAACCCGCTTGCACTATCAGATTCTTGAATCCAAACAGCATCTTTGCCATCACTATCATAAAAATTTACCGGATTGTTTAAACAATAGGCAAACATATTGCTGCCCAAAACACCTTGCCCGGTGGAGGCGAAGGCATCCGCATTTATAAATCTACCAATTTGGGGATTATAGTATCTGCTTTGGAGGTAATAAAGCCCGCTTTCTATGTCGTAGATATAGCCACGGTAGCGCAGGGGGTTGTACTTGCCAAGAGTAGAAGCAAGGGTGCCGGTGCCATAATCGCCGGAGGTGTGGCGGCCCCAGGCATCGTAGGAATAGGATACCACCGCTGTGCCTGTGTTGTCCAAAATGGCGATAACATCACCTTGCAGGTTGGTGGCGTAGAAGTAAACCGTACCGTTGTAGGTAACGGTCTGGGGCGAACCTTCCGCGTCATAGGTAAAGCTGAGGGTATCGCTTACCGCGCCTGTGGAGGTATTGGAAACTTCCATCTGCACCAAAGCGCTGCCGTTGTAGATGTAGCTGTAGGTAGTGTAAGCGTTGTATGCCTTAACCCGCAGCCCGTCGGCATTGTAGACGAAGTGGAAAATGTCCTCGGATTCGTTTCCGTCCTCTTTGTAGGTGGCAAGCTGCCGTCCATGCTTCCATGTATAGCGATTATCGAAATGATCCCGTGTGGGATTGCCTATGGCATCATAGGTGATGACCCGGTCATTATACTCTGTAAGCAAGTCGCCCCAAGCGCTGTCGCCATAGGTGTAGCCGGTAGCATAGGAAGCAGACCCCAGCTCCCCGGTGGTGTAGGCATAGGTGGATTTGCTCAGGATGTTGCCCGCGTTGTCATAAGTCCAGGTATAGGTCTTATTCGCTGCCTGGTTATTCTCCCGGATGAGCTGGTTGGCGGAATCGTAAGCATAGGAGGTAGTATTCGTGCCGTCGCTGACGGAAAGAATATTGCCGTTATCATCGTAAGTGTAGGCATAGGTCACATCGTAGAGCGCGCTCTGGGTGCGGTAGGTGGCTACCTGAGCGGAAAGCTGACCGTTAGAAGCGGTGGTATAGGTATAGGTTTCCGTCAGGACAGCAGCGCCGCCGCTGGTGGTGACCTGCTGGGATATCCGTCCATAGGCATCGTAGGTATAGGTTTTGGTAATGCCGTCGGTGGTGATTTGCGTTACCCGGTTATCCATGTCGTAGGCGTAGGATGTGGTATGGGCTACGCCGTTGATGGTTTCCACCAGCCGGGTCAGGTTGTTGACGGTATCGTACTCATACCGGGCGCTGTGGCTGTAGCCGGAGCCGGTCTCCACATACTTCATCAGCCTGTCCGTGAAGTCATAGTAGTAGGTGGTGGTTCTGCCGGTGGCGGAATCGGTCACGCAGGCCAGAGCGCCGGAGTTATCATACTTGTAGCTTACCGTGTCGCCGTCTTCGTAGGTCTGCTGCGTCACACGGCCCTGCTGGTCATAGGTATATTGTACGCTATCTCCATTGCCGTAGTCAAGAGCCGACAGGTAGTTATTTCGGCTGGTATAGCTGTAGCTTGCCAGCGTGCGGCTGCCGAGGGCTTCCTGATAAAGCTGGAGGCCGTCAACACAGTGCAGTCCCCTGTGATGGCTTTTTTGCACCCTATTTCGGGTCTACTATTTGCGCGGGTCTTTGTCGGTGGAATGGCCGGTTCATATGTTCCAATGTTTCGGTATAGACGAATCAGATTCACCAATCGTTCAATCAGCTTGAAGCGTTTTTCAAAATTGAACTTTCTGGTCAGGTAAAAGAGGGCTGTTTATTGGCTCTCCTGCAGAAAGCTGTTGGATTGCCGGCGAAGTATTCTTTGTGTCCGAAAAGGGACTGTCCACGGGCCTTAACCGGCTTTCATCCGTAATGGCCATAGCCAAGCCGTCAAATGTGGGAGGGCACTTTGCGTAGGTATATGGGAATTCTGGCATCACTTCATTTGGCGTTTCTGAGGGATATACCGTCCAATCCTGACAATCCGTACCTGTAACAAACCTCACTCGCTTTTCTGGATTCTCTTGAACGAGAAGATTTTTATTTATGACTTCATTTTGCTTGTTTGTAAACTCAAATGCTTCAAAATAATCGGTAAATACACATTCCAAATATTTCAGATGTTCCAATGAGGCTGCATCGTTTTTCCGAGCGATGCTGCTTGTAAGGGTATTCTTCTGATGCGCAATTAGAATTGTGTTCATATCCATTTTCCTTAAAAGGCTAAGAAACTCTGCTTCTGAATACGCCTGCCCGCGCTCCGGAGGATCATCGTTGAGGATGTTTTCGATTGCGCGAATTTTGCCTTCATCCTGATCCGAGAAAATAGCCACAACATGGATGGCCCTTTCTTTTCCATGATCAGCCAAACAGACCAAGAATTCAACACCCGGCAGCACTTTCTGAATGGAATTATCCTCCTGTTCTGCCTTCTTCAGCATGGCGTACATTTCATAAGAGAATTTATCATGATCGGTAATCGCGCAAATATTTACTTCCTGCTCATTCAGCTTCTGAATGAGTACCGGAATGTTTTGAAGCGTATTATTCTTCACTTTCGCTCCATCTTTTTGCGAGGATACGCAGGAATGGATATGCAGGTCAATTTTTAATCCTCTGGTAACTATTTCTTCCATAATTTCACCCGTATTCCTGATCCAAGGGCCTATTCGGCAAACAAACTCGAATCAAAAAACCTTGCCTTTATGAGCTTAATCCATATATGTAATAGCTACCCCAAAATGCGACACGGATTATGGATTATTCTGAAAAAATTTCCAACATTAGTGACATCTCCCTTTCTACAGAAAAAGATTCGATTATTATGTCGCAAATTGACCAGGTCATTACATATACCCGGTGAAAGGAGGAAAAACGATGCCCGATAATCAACACC
>JBJDYH010000314.1:0-7026 GCA_051867135.1 Faecousia sp.
CATCTGAACGATAAACTCGTCAGTACCGTAGGAACGGTCTGTGACTTCGATTTGGTGCGTCACACGGTCTTTGAAATTACCTCTGAACGCATAATAGTAGTCGTTGGTAATACCGATCACCGAGGTTACTCGACACAGATCCGCGTAGTCACCTCCATGCTCATAAGAAAGCGCTGTAATGAGTTCCTGGTCAATGCCGGTAAAGCCAGTAAAGTCCTCGATGAATATTGTAAGGTTTTTGCCTTGCTTTTTCAGATCTCTTCTCAGCTGGGCAAAGATTGTCTCGGCATTTTCACTGGATATATCAGCACAGCGCTGAATAACCTCTCGCGTAAAGCCGTTGAGATAGTTAATAAGCTTGGTGATCTCAAAATCGTCGCCTTTCAGGGAAGCGGCAAAGAGGGATGCCTGGGGATCGCCTTGCTTCATTACTGCCCGAATGATTTTTGAAACATTGAAATCTTCTTCAGTGAAGATTGTTGTATCTTGAAGAATCTGATTGCTTGGAGCTGTAATTACATTGTAGCATCTGGATATTGCGCCACCTTCGCGCAACAGGTATTCGCTTACACGGCTATCAGCAAGATAACTGGCGATGTCACGGCATTTAACCGCTTTGTAGGTCTCACCGGACACATCGTTTCGCACAGCCGCAATATAGGCATACAGAATCTCTGTCTTGAAAGAATCCTCATCCTTGGAGTCGGAAGAGGCCACAAACTTACGGAGCTTCTCCGCAACATCGGGGTCTTTGATTGCTCCCTGTTCCAACAGCTGCGAAAAAGCGCCTCGGACAGAGTTATTCAAGCGACGCAGAAAAACCAACTGCTCGGTTGCTGGGTTATATACGGTAGAGGGGCTTCTTTCAAACTTACCCTTTAGATAGCGGATAAGATGGGATTTACCAGTGCCGTGGTTGCCTCGAACAATGACCATGCGATGCTCATTGTCGGGGTTATAGATCAGCTGCTCAAAAACCTCATCCTCACTCATCAACTTAGTGGGAGCAGGCATTTTGCCCTCTTCATAATAGCCACCACGGAAAAGTTCAAGAGACGAAAACGGCATGTGGGTAGACATGAAATAGGCATCTTCGGTAGCCATATCGTCAGTCTTAATCGCATACCGTTCCATTACAGAACGATATTGTTCCCACTTCATGAGTGAATCGCCTCCTTCACAGAAATGTGTGTGAAGCCATTGATGGGATCACCGTCCACATAATAGAGCATGACTGGAGTGGAGTCAGACCATGTTTCAAGCTTGATAAGTTCTAATTCGTGCAGTGTGCGTAGTCCTGCAGACAGAGCCAGCGGAAGCTTGCTGCCAATCTCAACTTCGGGCATTTTCGTACTCAGCCAGAGCACGAAATCCTGTGCAAGAATGATCTCGTTATACTTGAACCTCTCTGTGTATGTAGTTGCTAATATGTCTTCCAAGCGAAGCTTCATATTGGGGATAATCATTGTTCCACTCAAATAACCAAGCCCTAAGAATGCAGCCCAAAAACGCCATCCGAGAACAGCGTTTTCATTCAGCGCAGCCAGCTCCTTCACTTCAGAACCGCAAGTTTTGGCCATGCCTTCCCAGGATTTCAATGAAAGGATTCGCTCATTCTGGGCAATCAGCCACTTGGTGAACATTTGAAATGTGGTGTCCTTTGCGGAGAACACACGGGCACTCACATACCGCCGAAAAGCTGCAGGCGAAGCAATTACACCAGGATCAACAGCCAAAACCAAATTATCGGCTTCTGCTTTGATAAGGGAGAGTTCTTCGAGGGCCACATTGATTGATTTGTTGATTTGGTCGAGTTCCTTTTCGTCATTGACACCCAATGTCATGGCCTTACGCACTTCATCACGGGTCATGCTTTCATGGGCAATCAAGCGGCATACAGACAGAACTCGCTCCGGTGTCGGCTCCATTCGCATGCCATCGGGATTGACTTTGAACATACGAATACCTCCTTAAAATTTCTGAATCGGAATAGGATATCCGTCGCTATACTCTCTTATGGTTTTGCCACCATTGGCAACGATGGTGTTCTCGTTGCAATAGAGTATCCTGCGGTAGCCATAGGCATCCAGTTTCCCAAGGTTTTTGTACAGCGTAAAGTTTGTGCCGGTATCACCATCAAAGATGCAGACGACACCTTTTGCGAAGAAATATGGGCAATGTGCAACCGCATAATAGAACTCTTCGTAATTCAGAAGAATTCCGTCGTAAACAATTTGGTTTGCAAGTCGATTAGGAACGACCAACGCACCAATATTGTTTTGGGAAGCTTTTTCCGCGATCACAGCCACTTCCTCTGCGCTACACGGCCCATTTGAGGGCCTGCTGATAATCATTTCGTTGAACGACCCCATATTCCTGTCAAGGCGGCGAGAAGGCCGTGCAGGAGGAAGCTGAATATCCGGATTTGTTCGCAGTTTGTAGGTTTCATCACTTGTGATGCGCCCTTCCGGATCAGCAGGACAACCATTACATACTTCTCTTGAAAGGGGGAATAGGTGTCTGAAAACACGCCCCCAGCACAGCGCTTTGGGAGAAGATACAAGTTCGGCCATAATTCTGTATCCCAACATTTGTGCTTCATATTCCCGTGCACGGGGTTCTTTCAATGCAGCTGTGAGGCTGTCATCATCGCTGAGAATATCCGGATGCAGCAACTTTATCGTGACTGTGTAATACTTTTTCGGTGGGTTTGATTTTTTGTCAAACACATAGTTTGTGTCCAGAAGGTCAATAAAGCCGGTTCGATGCAAGAATAGCAGCAGATTTACATTCCATGCTACATTTCGGTTGCCAGCGTATTCAGCTTCCTCATCTGTCATCGTGGCAGGGGTTGCGGATGTGTTCAAAACACACTCATCAGCATCGATTATGGCCGTAGGGTTAGATAGCATTCCTTTCCAGCGGATAACGGCTCGTTCGACCGTAAGAACCCTTTTGTTGACGAGACCTAGCGCCCGCCGCATATCGCCCTCGCTATCGTATCTACTCTGATACGGGATAAACAGGCTGAGCGAGGGAAGCCTATCACGACCACCACGACCTACTTCTTGATAGAATCTACTCAGATTTTCGGGGCAGCAAGCATGGATGATTGTTCTGACATCGGGCTTATCAACACCGATGCCGAAAGCAGAGGTGGCAATCACAACATCAAAGTCGTGATTCTTCCAGCCGGTCAATACGGCATCACGGTCAGCTTCTTTTGTTTCGCCGGTGAAAATAGGAATGTTCTTATACCCAACTTGACGAAGCTTTTTCTGCAGATCTTTGGCTTCTCTTGGTTCAAGTACATAAACGACCATCGGCTTGGGCAGCAGCCGAATTGCTTCGATTGTCTTATCGTCTTGTTCTTTTCGAGACTTTGCAGAGTGGAAATAGAACCGAGGCTCCTGGCGAAGTGCATCGCAACGAACCTGGGCATTTTTTCCGTCCGAACCGAACAGCGCAAACAATGTATCGACTACATCATCAGACAACGTAGCCGAGAGTAGGAATGTACGGATGAACTCTCCGGATTCGCGCTTCCACTTTTTCAAAAGAATTGAGAAAATCTGAAAATCGGGTCTGAAAAATACGCCCCAATCCGGAACAACATGGGCTTCGTCAACCACAACATTCGCTAAATAGTGGCTCTTTGCAGCATCATCCAGGATGCGGTGAAGTTCGGGATTCTTCAAAATAGCTTCCGGAGAAGTAAAAAGAATACGGGCCTTTTTGCCCTTCAAGGCTTTGATGATTGCAGTCCTTTCAACCTCAGACTGCTCACCACGATAGCAGTAAATCTCGGTTTTATCCGTAAGATTATGCCGGGCTGCATGATACTGGTCTAAGGCCAATGCGACAGTGGGCACGATAACAACCGTTATTCCCTCAGAAGTGCTTGCCAACAGCTGCGTTACCAAGCTCTTGCCACCGCCAGTAGGTAGCGAAATGAGAAGCGTGTGTCCGTTGGGTAAATTCAGCGCGGTATGAACTGCGACTTTCTGCTCGAAGTTTTTATAGGTGTTAAAGCCGGTATGCTTTGCTAATATCGCATCCCTAGAAGATTCACATTCCAATTCAATGCTATCATCAAGGCGAAGTGCATACACATCTTTGATATACTGATGGGGTTCAAGCCACTCGGGAATATGATGCAAACAAGATACCTGAAGGTCATTTTCACAAACGAGGTCAAACTCTGCACCGTATTCTCTTACGACATTGTAGATCTTCTCGGTAAGCTTCACGCGACCAAGAAACAAAATGATATCACGAATGTTTAAGCAGAGATCCTTTGCAGATGCTTCATCACACTTAAACTGAATGACTCGACGAATGAAGCCAATCACATACCGTGATCTTGCGGCCTCCTGCATCTTCAATAGAGTAGATGTGTCTACAAGGTTCTTTTCTAATTCGGCAATGGCGCTTTTGGATTTCATTGCGCCAACTATGTATTGCTGTAATATCTCTTTACTGTCCATTGCTTCTCACCCTCAAGAAGCAGACTGCATCCAACTCCGGCTTCGCATTTTTGAGTGCGCGAAGTGTTACATCAAATAGCTTCGCTCTCTCATCGACGCCGGACATATCCCGTTCAAAATAGATGCACTCTGCTCTATAACCATTCAAGACACGCTGCATTTCTTTCTCAGCAGCTTCAATATCGGAACGATTTTCAAGTCTTGTGCAGGCCCTTTTATATGCTGTTGCAGAAGCTTTATCAATCAAGGGTTCCCAGGTGCTGGGAGGAGTTTGACTGATAAATCGCTCCAAAGGTGACATTGACATTTTGCCACCGCTACGCCGCCCAAGGTGGTTGGCATTGTTAGGTCGCAGCGCAAGCAAGGTCTTGACCACCTCCTTTTCGGGAATTTCTTTACTCCTAGAAGTCAAAGGCACAGCAACAAAAATCTGCTTGAGGGGAAGATACATCCTATATTGTGCTAGGGCCTGTAGGGTCATTTCGTTTTCAAGCAGCTCGTCAAGTTTGGGTACAATGTTGTAAATATAAATTAGGCCATCATAGTTGAATGTGCCTGTTGTTTCGATACCAGTGCATCTACCACGATTACAACCAACCGCATTTGAAATAATTGAGTCATATACTGCATCACCAGGTGCGAAGAAGAGAATATCCTCACGTGTAGCCGCTGTTCTACGATCAAAGGAACCGAGAATCCTTCCTTCTCTTCTCATGATAGAGGTGTTATTGTACCTCTCCCAATCAGGAGGGATAAAAAGGGACTGCTTTGCAGCGTTTACGCTATAGTTGCTTTCTCTGAACTCTATCAGACCGGATTTAGTGGGTTTTTCTGGAGAAAGGCCTGCTTGCTTTCCCCAGCCCATCATTGCAGTGGCGAACAGATTGTCGTCTTCAGACGCATATATTCTTAATACATTGTCTATTCCTTGAGACAGGGGACGATATAGAGTTGCCCCAAGGTCGAAATCCTGCTCATCTTCCACACTCTCTCGCATTTCTTCTGCTTGATCCAGAATGTCATCGAACGCATTGGTAAGGCCGGTGTAGTAATCATCTAGCAGCGCCTCGACAATCAGCTCGTTCAGTTCGCCGGTAATGATTTCAAGACCACTCAAAGACTGCTCAAACAGCTTCATACCGTCTTTCCAAATGTGGAAAAGCTGCTCCTCAACAGAGGTGTCCGCATAAAGGACAACAGACACAACATCCTTGTCCGGATTGCGACCAAGGCGGTCTAAGCGGCCAATGCGCTGTTCAAGGGCATTGGCATTCCACGGTAAATCAAGGTGAATAATTTGGGCTGCGTTTTGAAAGTTTCGACCCTCACCACCGGTTTCATCGCAGATGATTACACGACATTCGGGGTTGTTCTGAAAAGCATATACGCTATCTTCAAGTTCTTCCCGATCCATGTGTTTGCCGAAAGCCACTGCATAAATACCCATATCGGAGTATCTTGCATTGAACAGTTTTAAGAACTGAACAAGCGTAGCGTTATGTGCCGTAAACACTACCAGTTTACAGTCCTCATCGTCAAGAATATCTGTCTCCTGATCAATATAGTTCATGGCGGTCATTAAGCGGCCTTTGATTAGATCGGGATCTTCATCAAGGGCTACATTAACCAAGCTGTGCTCGTTTTCCGCTTGCCGCCGCCAAGCAGCTGCGCTGTCCAACAATATACCATTATCGATTTTGAGCTTGCGGAGAGCATCTTCAAAGGCCCACGGGCTGCTGAAAAGAGCAGAAAGAAGAGGGATAGCAGTATCAGTCACATAATCCTCATCATCCTCACCATTATCAGCAAGGTAAGCGAGAGTGTTCTGAATTGCCCCAATTTCATTGTAGTTTTCGTTAAGAGACAGCGGAGAGTACGGAATGGCGTGCAAAGTCCGCTGTGCCATCTTTTCGGAAATCAACTGACGACGGTTGCGGATTACTTTTCGCTCAATTCTGTAATTCTCGCAAATATATGCTAACGCCTGCTTGACTTTGGAGAGACCTCGATCGTCTGCATTAAGGTTAATTTCCTTAACCATTTTCTCCAAGGCAGCATCTTCGAGCGTTTCTACAATATTGTTCAGATCATCAAGGATGATTTCTATGTACTCGTCGTAGCGCTCCAAATACCCTAACAGGAGGTTGGCTGACTTTTGGATACGCTTTTGGCGCTTTACCATCCATGCAAAGCGTTCAGCGGACATATTCTCATATTGCTCCGGATTGAGAAGTGCAAGCAGACGGCGGTACTCTTCGTTTCTGTCTTGGATAGGGGTGGCAGACAAAAGTAGAATGTGAGTTACTCTTCTGCTGAGATTCTGTACTTGGCTGTACCATGCATCGTTGGCAAGAAGTCTATGTGTTTCGTCCACGATAGCGAGATCCCAAGCCTTAGAAAGAACCAGCAACGATTGGCCGATGTCTTCCATGGGAAGTATGCAAATTCTGGCACGAGGCGAGGCAAAGGCGGCATCAAGGCCGTACTTATAATGCAGCTCGTTCTTCCACTGGCTTGCCAACGCACCGGGTACAATAAT
>JBJDYH010000315.1:0-7004 GCA_051867135.1 Faecousia sp.
GACATACTGGTGATCCGCAGGATCGCCATGCACAATCTTACGCACAGAGTAAGGCACAGTCTTGCCATCAACGGTAGCCTCGCCGGATGCCTCATAGATGTAGGTAACACCCTCGGGGCAGAGGCCAGACTTGGACATGGTTGTCTCCAGAGTCACCTCTTCAGCCAGTTCCATGGTGATGGTGTTGTCGTCCAGCAGGCAATCCAGCTTGGTCTTACGATCGGGGCAGACGGAATCGCATTCCAGTTTGCTGAAGGTCACAGAAGCATTATCTTCTGCCCAGACACCATCGACTGCTTCATAGGTGTGGCCAGCGGTTGCCTTGACGGCATCGTAGGCCTGCTGATCCTCATCGTCTGCGTCTTCCTTGGGGTCGGTAACCGCAAAGCCACAGATGGTGCAGACACAGCAATCGCCGGTGTTGAAGTTATCGTTATCATCTCTGGTGTAGTAGGTTTCATGGAACTCCACAAAGTGGTGATCCAGGGCAGTGCCCTCCTCATACACGCGGGAGCCGGGCTCGCTGGCGCCGCAGGTGGTGCAGCGATTCTCGGTGAAGGCATCCACGCCACAGGTTGCGGCAACGGAAGTCTCTGCATAAGAATGGCTGCTGCCATCCAGGTGGCTCATGGTCAGCTTTTCCACGAAGTTTGCGGACCACATGAACTCGTCGTTGTCATTCTCCTCCTTGGAGATACCCTCGATCTGGCCACCAAAGTCGCCGATCTTCTGGTTCATGTAGCTGTTGTAGTTGGGGTTGTAGTTGCTCTCCTGGAACTCATAGCCGTAGGAAGACTGATCATTAACAGCTTCCTTACCGGAGATGAAGCCGAACCGGGTAGCCACGGAGACATACATCTGGCCGTCATCCTTGATGGTCATACCGGCAACGGGGGCATTTTCCACGGTATGGGTGCCATTGGAATCAATGGTGAAGGCCATGCCGCCGAAGGGGTTGGTGTTGTCCCGGCTTGCCTTCACGGTATTGTACTCCTTGACAATCTTGACCTCGCCGGAGGAAATGTCATAGCTCAGGATGCAGTTTGCCAGGTTGAAGTACATTTTCCCATTATACAGGGATGCGTTGATGGCAATGGAGGGGTAGATCTGTGCGTAGGTTTCGTGTCTTGCGTACAGTTCTGTCAGCAGATCGTTGTTCTCCAGCTCTCCGGCAGAATTGCGCACCTTGGCAACGGAGGCTTCATCCTCATTGTCCGGATCATCCTTGTGGTTAAAGATAATCAGGGTTTCGAAGTTGGTGTCACCATCATCACCAGCATCCGTATTCGTCAACTGGTGACGGACAATCCGATAAATGGTTTCATCTTCGTTGATGTTCTCGAAATCATTGTTGGCATCCTGCATCAGGGTGATCAGATCGGAGGAATCGTAGGCGTAGTATGCGTAGCCGCCATCAAAATAGGTGTTGCTCTTGATACGGGAAACCCAGGCATCCTCATAGTCCGTGTGGGTGGCAATGTCCTGGTACAGGCTTCGGATTTCGTCCATATAGCCATCATACAGCTCTCTGGCTGTATCATCGCTGAACAGGAAGTACATGTGGTTCATGTGGCCATCGGTTTCCACACGGTCACGGTTCATGACTTCGGTGTAGATGTCCACATAGCAGGGGTCGATGTAATACCACTTGCCGTCCACCTTCACAGCGTTCCAGTAGTGGTCGCCAGTGAAGCTGTCCTCGGGGCTGCCGAACATGGACACGGGTGCGTTAAACTTAATACGGACACAGTCCACAATGTAGCCGCTGTCAATGTCCAGGCTTCCGTCCTCGTTGGTTCTGTAAATCTCTTCACGAGTCTTCCATTCATTGGCATTGGCCATGTTGCTACTGGAATACTTGCCATAGACATCTGGGTGCATGCACTGGACCAGGTAATTTAGTGCCTTGGTATAGCCCAAGCAAACGGAGATACCGGAGCCCAAGGCACCAATGTGGTTACCGTTCCAGTTATTTATGATGCCTTCCGTCAAGCCCTCTGCGGCCTGGGCTGCGTAAACAGGGATGGCCTCATTGGGGGTCATTCCGCCCAAATCATCAAGAGGCTGATCCATCTGGGCAGTCACAATATCATCGATGTATGTCTTGACATCCGGCTGCGAAGGATCCATTGCGAGACCGTTCTCCTCGGCATCCGCCCAGAACTGCTCCCAACCGGCATGGAACTGTTCGGCAATGGTCATCATCACAAGGTTGCCCTCGTCATCGACTACATAGTTGCCGTCGGCATCGGTCACAGGAGTCTTCTGAAGGAAGGTTTCATCCTTGTAGTCTGTGGTCGTACCGTCTTCATTCTCAACGGTAACAGTCTCACCATTCACGAAGGCAACAGGGTCCTGATTGATGGCAGGCTCATTCGCTTTCACATAGTCTTCAGCGGCCTTCTGTGCTTCCTTTTCAATATCGGTGTCAACTTCATCCGTGCCTCCGGTGACGATCTGCTCAACCTGTTCATCCAGGTGGACGGCTTCGTCAGCCATGGCAGTTGCCTTTTCTTCGATTTCTTCTTCTGTCAGTCCGCCTTCATCCTCTTCCTGAACCGTAGCTGCTGTCTGGCTAAAGGTGAAGAATTCAGGCGTTGCGGATGCGGAGGATGCTTCAGCTTCAGTACGAGGCTCGTAGTCGGGATTGGGTGCGCCACAAATTTCGCAGGTTGGGCCCGTGCCAAAGCTATGATCTCCAGTCGCAGAGATGGTAACTTTATTGGTCGTGTTGGAAGGAAGCGTAACGGCAGTTCTGGCCACTACATTGCCCTTAGAATCCGTAACAGCGCCAATGGTCGCCTCATAGGTTCTGGAGCCTTCCTTGCCACAGGTGGGAGCCTCATATGCAGTCTCCACTTCTGTGACGGATACCTCCACATCAAATGTATCCTTACAGGCGCACTCTCCACGCGCCTCAGCCTGATCGTCATTCCAGTCCAGGGTGACGGTCACTTCGTGGCTGTGGGACTCACTGACTGCACCGCAGTTGTCACAGATGCCGTCAGCATTGAAGGCGTGGGTCTTCTTCTCGGTGGTAGCGATGTGTTCCGCGCCTTTCACAGTGTAAGCGGTTGCAGGCAGTTCAACGCCGTTTTCGGTAACGGTGACGGTTGCGGTGTACTTAACCTTACCTTCCTTGGCACAGGTGGCTTCCTCCACAAGCTCAGGTTCACCTGCGGTTGCGCTTGCCGTGAGACCGCCGGGGCAGTTTGCGTTTGCACAGGTCGGGGTGGCGGAGGGCTGGTTATTGTCATCCCATGTAACATTTACAGTCAGCTGATGTTCATGGACAGGTTGCTTTTCTTGGCAAACCTTGCACACTCCGTTTTCATAATTATGACCAGGAGCCTTGATGACATCAAGCTGCTCAGGGTACTCTACCTTGACATCCGCAACAGGCTGATTCTCGGAATCCACAACTGTAACCTCTGCGGTGTAGGTGATCTCACCATCCACGGTGCAGGTGGCATCCTTGGTAGTCTTGGAAGTGGTGCTTACAGAAGCATTCAGGGTTTCCTCGCAAGTGGTGTCTTCACAATCCACAGACTTGACACTTGCCTCATACTTCAGATTATCAGGCTTGCTCCACTCCAGGGTGACAACAGCCTTGTGCGTATGCTTGACCTCTTCGCAGTCTTTCCGCTTGCACTTGCCGTCCTCGTCAAAGTCGTGGCCCAGAGGAGGTTCTTCTTCCACAACTTTGGTCAGCGCCTCGGGGTTGGCAATGGAAACTTCATTGTCCTCAGAGTCCTTAACGATGACACCTTCTACAGTATAGGTGGTCTTACCGGCCACGGTACATGTTGCAGTGGTGGAGGCAGTAACCGTCACTTCCTCACCAACGGTCAGCTCTTCCTCGCAGTCCTCTTCAACCTCACATGCGGCAGTAATCTTAACCTCGTAGGCCTGGACCCCCTTTTCGGTCTTTTCACCTTCTTTGGGTTCCCACACGACAGTTAGCGTAGCGCTGTGGTCATGTACACCTGTGAGTTCGTTATAGGCTTTTTCATAAGCAGCCTTCCATTCCTCGCTGCTTCGAATTTGCTCGATCACCTGCTGACGAGCCTGGGCCAGTGCGCCCTGATAGATGACATTCTTGATTGCCTCAGTGTAGTACTGAACTTTGACACTTTCTTTCAGGCCATCACGAATCTGCTGTCTGAAAGTATTGGTCAGGATCTCCGTATAAACCTGGGTCATGACCTCCAGAACGTCCTGGTAATGCTCATGCTCCTGGGGATCCTCGGCAACCATGACCAATTCGTCCTCTTCCTTGCCGTTGTTCATGATGTACGCCATGTCAAAGGTGTTCCGGTGGGCCAGCCAGTCGTTCAGCACCAGCAGCTTCTGGGCCTCGGTCTTTGCGCCGGAATCCTTAACCGCCTGCAGTGCCTCGTCCCGGGCCTGTTCCACAATGTCGCCATAGTACTGAACGCCCAGCTGATCGGCATAATAGAAGTTCAGAATCATTCCGACCAGGTCGTCATAGCTCATATAGCCGGCACGGACAGCGTCCACGCTGACATTTGCCAAGGCCAGCATCTCGCCCAGGGCACCCAGGCCGTCCTTGTCATCATTGAAATCCAGGAAGAAGGGAGTCTGCATGCCCAGAACATCGGCATTGTCCTGCATGAACTGGAGGTAATCGCCGTACATGCTCAGAATCTGGTCGATCTGATCCTGTGTCAGAGGCACATGCTGCTGGGTTTCCTCGTCCCAAACGGTGATGTTTTTCAGGCTGGATTCGAAGCCGATGATGGCAGGGTCTTCCCTGTCGATCTCGATCTCGGCATCGGGATCGGTCAATACCAGAGGCGTCTTGAGGCTGACATTAAACTCAATGTCCTCCACGTTGACCGTAATGTTGTCCAGGGACACTTCAAACTGGATCTCGTCCGAAGCGGCCTTGGTTGTTTCTCCCGCAGTCTCCACAGCAGCATATGCCACGGAAGTCTGCTCATGGCTGTGGTCATCGGTTTCGGTTGCGGCGGCAGGAACCACCAGGCCGAATACCAAGCTCATGGCCAGGAACAGGCTGAAGAAACGCTTGACATTGTTTGTCATGGTTGCTTACTTCCTTTCTCTTCATTCGGGGCGGACAAGCCGCAGATTCCTTACCCCAGACAGTAGATTATGAATGGATTTCCACTGTCTTAGCGGCTTGTCGACAGGGAATTTTCTTGCCTTTTCCAAATACCGGAAAGGCAGTGGCAGGCAGCTGCTTGTAAAAACCGCCTACAAAGAAAAGAATATCATACTATATTATATTCGTCAAGCCCAAAAGTTCCTATATTTTACAGAATTGGATAAGAAAAATCTGGGCTATTTTCCCTTTTCTTCTTTTTTCCGCAATTGTCTTGCATTTTTTCCCTGTTTCGCTATAATGAAGGCAAATATTCTGAGAGAGAGGTTTTTCCATGGCACGATTCCACCGCTTTACCGCACTGCTGCTGGCCCTGCTGCTGACGGCAGGTCTCCTGCCTGCCCAGGTACTGGCAGAGGAGCCAGAGACCGTATTTTTTGAAACATCTTATGTAAACCCCCTATACGCCGATGTGATGACGGAGGCGGATCTGGTTCCCGCCAAAGCCCCCGGCATCCAGCCCTACAGTGACCCGGAGTTTCTCACCGACATTGACAAGGCCGGAGAACTCCTGCGCGAACCCATGAAGAACCGCGAGGAAACCGCAACGGTGTATGTCTGGGCGCAGGAGGCCACCCAAGAAAGTGTTGATGCCCTATGTGCAGACATCACGGATGCCGCCGCAAAGCACACCGGCGTTCCCACCGAAGGCGACTATATCGCGTGGCAATACGGTGGCTATGAAGCCAGTATTAGCGGTTCCTCCGCTAATGGCGGCTATAATCTCACCATTACCTTTACCTTCACCTATTACACCACAGCGCAGCAGGAAGCGGAAATGGACACGGCCGTAGAAAAGCTGCTCCGGGATTTGGATCTGGATCTCAAATCGGACTACGAAAAAACCAAGGCCATCTACGACTATATCTGTGCCAATGTAACATACGACAACGCGCATTTGAAGGACAATAACTACAAGCTCAAGCACACCGCCTATGCCGCCCTGATCCACAAAACCGCTGTCTGCCAGGGCTACGCTGTGCTGCTGTACCGGCTGCTGCTGGAGTCTGACATCGACTGCCGTTTCATCGGCGGCACCGGCAACGGCGGCCCCCACGGCTGGAACATCGTGGAATTGGCCAACCTCTATTACAACGCCGACTCCACCTGGGATGCCGGGAAAACCAAATACGACTATTTCTTAACAAACGAGGCGAATTTCGTCAACCATCAACGGTATGAGCAATATACCACCGATGCCTTTCACAGCGCCTACCCCATGAGCAGCAAGGACTACACCCCCACAGCCTGCTCCGGAGAACACGTCTGGAACCAGGGCACCGTCACCAAGGAGCCTACAGAATCGGAAACCGGTGTCCGCACCTACACCTGCCGGAACTGCGGCGAACACAAGACCGAGGATATCGACAAGCTCCCCCACAGCTACACCGCCGTGGTCACTCCTCCCACCTGCACCCAGCAGGGCTATACCACCTACACCTGCGCCTGTGGGGATACCTACGTTGACAATTATGTGGATGCCACCGGTCATACGGAAGTGATTGACAAGGCTGTAGATGCCACCTGCACCGAAGATGGCCTGACAGAAGGCAGCCACTGTTCCACCTGCGGCGAAGTCTTTACCGCCCAGGAGAAAATCCCTGCTAAGGGGCATACCTGGGATCAGGGAACCGTCACCAAGGAGCCCACTGAAACAGAAACCGGAATCCGTACCTTCTCCTGTCAGGTCTGCGGTGCGAACAAAACCGAGGACATCGACAAGCTCCCCCATACCCACACCTACACTTCTGAGGTCACCCTTCCCACCTGCACCCAGCAGGGCTACACCACCCACACCTGTGCCTGTGGAGATAGCTATATCGACGATTATGTAGACCCCACCGGCCACAGCTATAAA
>JBJDYH010000316.1:0-6993 GCA_051867135.1 Faecousia sp.
TTTAGAAATTTGTGGTATGCTCATACTAATATTTCAGACAGAGGAAGTGCACTGGATATGAATGATGAGATTGAAAAAATGGAAGCACTAATAGACAAAGCAGGCAGTGTCGATGAGATGTACTCTATTGTAAGATTTCAATTTCCAGAGTTTGTGGCAGATCTTGCGCGGGCATATAATTTTCTCTATTCGGACATTCCGAATATTGAGAAAGCGGAGTGCATTGTTGCTGCGTGTAAAGTGAAGCATTTCCTTGCGCATAATCGATCCCACACCAAAGCAGTTCCAACGATGAAACCTTACGATGCGTATAAGGCATTATTCCATGAGGGGAAAATTACAGCAAAACTGTTTCGGTCTGCCTTTTCAATTGTGAGCCAGATTGAGCTAAACCCGGCGGAATATGAGGTGTCGAAGGATAGCCTTCGCGCGGTTGAAATTTGGAGGAACCAGGGGGAAACCATACAGCATATTTATGAGTACATCTGTATGATTTGTACTGATCCTCGATCCGCCCTCAAAATGGACTGCTTATATCTGCCGGAGCAATGCGACTTTGAGAAGCGGCACCAATCTTTTGTTGAGGCAATTCGCCTGATCGGGAAACGACCTGCAAACAAAATCGATGCGGTATGTGCTGCCTACCTGAGCAATGACAATCACGATGTCCTGTTGGAAAATTTGCTTGCGTACTTTGCTTTTACATCTGCCATTGACGTCACGGATACAAATGCAAAAGCTCTAATTGTAGGAGCGTCGCCATATTATATTCGTCGTTGGCTCAAAGATGGAAGCATGGCAAATGTTGATGTGACATTTGTTTTTGAAGACGCTAATATTCGAGATATTTTTATTTCCTCTTCTGTTAGAATGCCGCAAATCCATTATATATCGATCGATGAGTTATGTCAAAACCCGATGATGTATGATTCAAAATACATTATGGTGTTTGGCAATAACGCGCTTGATGGATATCATGATTTGATTAGAGAAGTAAAGAATTCGGCAAGCACTAATCATACGCTGTTCTATCTGGGTGCAGATACATATATTACGGCGCGTTCGTCAACTCTTTTTCAAATGCTGTGTGAAAACGATATGAAACTGGTTGAAGCAAATCTTTTGCCAGCGGGAATTCACAATTCGACGAATCCGCAGAGGAAAATGCTTTTGCGGTGTGAGTTTGGCTACATCGATAAATGTCTCGATGAGGTTATTAGGATAAAGTTTTATTCTCTCAATACATCAGGTGAGTTTCAGTGCTTGGAACCAAAAGCTTACATAGAAAAGCAAACGATGGCCGACTTCATCAAGGGGACCGAGAGTTTTAGAAACGTCTATCGTATTGGCGAGTTAGCAAATTTGCAGAAGACGGATGGCAAACGACAACTTCCTGAGGAATATCGGTTTTCTGAAGAGATTACAATTTATGCCACGGCATCGTTGCCGAATGATAGTAAAGACCATAAGCTTCGTGTTGAGGCATATGTTAAGACTCCGGGTTCCGTGGCCATAAAAGGAGACCGTCTTGAGGCGAGCGTAAAACGAACGAAAAAGATTCGGCTCCCCGAACTGGAGGCTTGGGTGACAAGAGTATACCCATACGAAACGGTGATTCGAGACAAGATCCGCTATAGCATTCGAGAGATTATTGGTGCAGAATATCGGGCCGCGTATCAGTCTAAGTCAATCACTCTTAAGTCCTTGGTTTACCTTTATCCAGAAATCGAAGAAGATGCATCAAAAATCGGGAAAACGCGTCTTTATGAATTGGTAAAGAGTGACTTGGGTGACGTATTAGTCAACCACATTAATAGTGACTTTACGCATTTTGTTTTAGATATATTGTATTCTTCTGTTGAGCAGGAGCAAGCTAGGCTGCAGGCAAGACGTGTGCTGGCGGACGCACTGGATGTTGCAGTTGCTCATGGCCATTGTGACCGAAATGAGATAAGGAAAGAAATCAAACAAGATGCGGTAGATCATACAGCGTTGCAAATCGTAAGAAATAACTTGCGCAAACAAAGCTTTTCGCTTCCGGAACTCCAGAAAATTTATAAGTTGATTCGAGCAAAAATTGAACGTGGTCAGACAGAATTTCTTGGAGTACTAATTTGTATGATATGTGGTTTGGAGAGCAATGTGGTTTGCGCGCTAAAGTGGGGAGATTTTAAATTAATAGAAACATTTTTATTCCAAAACAAACCGATTTATCAATTTTCTATTTGCCGACAGCTTAGAAACGATGGAGCAGCTTACAAAAACTTTGAAAAAATATATTCATCCCGTTTAATTCCTTGTCATTATCTTTTGGCGGAGCTTTTGCTGAAGGAACAGGCTCGGCAAAGAGCTGCGAAGGAGTATCTGACTGATGAAGCATTTGCGTTGGAATCGATCGTACAAGGGCCAACTATGGTCTGGACCGAGAAAGTTCAAGTTGTCGCACCGCAGGAGTTGGGGCGTTTGTGCCGGGACGTGATTCGCAGTGCAGGGATCCCGGATCAGATCATTCCGATTCCAGATGACGGAAAAGGAACGATGGAAAGCAACCTTGTGAATTATTCTGTTGATTTCTTCCGATCTAATTACAGACACTATGGCATATGTGTCTGCAACTTTAATCCGGGTGAGCTGGCGTATATCTTAGGAAACAAAGGACCAACGACGTTTGACAGAAATTATTGTGATTATGCGAACGACAAGTCGCAGTTGATACTGCTTGTCAAACAAGACCGTTGGATTTCCGTGTTGACACCAAAAGCGAAATCAGTGAGTAGGCACATCACCGAGAGTAATATATCAGAATTCGAATTTGCGGCACAAACAGAATCTTGCACGGGTGTGGAGATCATGTTTGCTGTTTCGAAGGACTCGCCTCTTGATGTAACGATAAAGTCTGAATATGGGTGTGGCGGATTCATTGAAGAGGTAGGGGAGGAAATAACAGATGGAAGTGTTTGATCCAAAATTTGATAGCAAAACTCCCATTGGTGAGATGAATTTTGTTGGCGCAGTCAGAGCGTATTTCGACCTGTTCACACAAAATTGCAATCAAGACACCAAGGACACTTACATCCGAGATTATAACGAGCGAATTTTCCCTTTAATAAAACCGTCGCTGGCAATCAAGGACTACACAGAAGAAACCATTGAGTTTTATCGTGTGCAACTGCAGAAATTACATCATTATGATGATGCAACAATTCGCTCTCGTTATGACCATCTGCTTTCGGATCCGTGTGAAGTTTATTTTGAGACGCTTGGGATTAGGAATAATCCTTTCTGGGGAGCGGGATTTAAGTTTTGCGAATCAGAAGAGGAGACAAAGCAAGAGAAACTGTTAAAAATCAGAAAATCTCTGACAATACAGGAAGAATTGCGGGCAAAAGACTATTTGCTTAAATCGCCGGGAACAGATGACGGGGTTTTAGTTGGATTAGCTATTATGTTTCTTGCTGCGTTGCGAAACGCTGAAGCATGCGGTTTGAATTTTGGTGATTTAATTGAATTCGAGTTTCATGCGGGACGGTATTATCTTCGCGTTTATGAAACGACCGGTGCTGACAGCAATGTATTGAAACTGGGGGGTAAGACCTACAATGCTCCGCGCTACGTTCCCATACCCAAAGTGCTGAGTGACTTTTTACTTCGCCGCAAGGAATATATTCAATCTGAGGTTGCATTCCCTTTAGTAGATAAGGATGGGAAAGTATATGAGTCTGTTGAAATGCTCCCGATAGTGTGCAGGAAGAATCATTTTTCTGTTCGTTGCGGAACAAAGGATTTATCAGATGCCGGGCGAAACTTGCTGCGCTATCAGTTGAAAATGAGCGAAGAACAGGTGAGCGGAATCAATGTAATTATTCGTGAAGAGTTGGATGATTTGGGAGAAAAGGAGCCAACGGCCTATTTGTTTAGGCGCAACATGGCAACTCATTTATACTCATTAGGTTTTAGTCAGTTCCAGATTCAATACTATATGGGACATCGGCTGGAAAACACCGATTTGAAGCGATCTGACTTTACGGATGAAGAACTGTTGTATGAAATGAGCGTGCTTTTGGACGCTCATCCGCTGAATGAAAACAGAAGACCCTGCTCGACCTTGACCAATTTAACGGTGCGAGAAGCATGGGAAAACGTGCCCGAGGTAGAAATCAAAATCAATCCTCAAGATCAAGTGAAACGTTATTATCTGAAGGTTATAAACCGCGAACTCAATGATCCGCTTAAATTTAGCATTTCCGGGCAAGATTGTAGCATAGAGCTTCATTCTACCGCAGATGGATCAAAGCAGAGCTCCGGGGTCAACATTACAAAACAAATTAACGCCGCGTACAGCAATGAAAAAACACCCAGATAAAAAATTGCGTGCGAAAAGAGGGCCAGTTCACATGAACTGACCCTCTTCCTTTTACACGTCGGGGGCATTGACATATGCGACCATTCGACTATTAAGGTCTGCGCGATAGACTTGATAGTGGCTGTGATTCTCTTTATGCCAATTAGCAAAGATCACGATATTCCGGTGCGGGTCTTTACCGACACCCTTGAGCGGTTCGCCGGACTCACTTTTTTCGGTTCGGCCGAACAGACGTTCCTTGAACTTCCTGTCGTGCTTCGGATGGACCATTCGAACAACAAAGTAAATCGCGTCCTCGTCATCTCTGCTATACGCATCGCGCAAGACAACATATCCATCGGGAACGGGAATCCTGTAGTTAAGATTCCGAGGGGAACAGCGCTTGGTCACTACCAACTTCGTCGGGGAGCCCCAGTCATCTTTAAACTTCCGGAGAGTATCGCGCCGCAAGAAAATAGAGTCTACCGCGCGGGCGGTGTAATCGTCGATATAACTGTCTCCGTGCTTTTCGATCAACTCTTTAAACATTCCCCCCGCGGAGCGGATAGTATGAGTGGCATTGGGGTCCAAGCGCAAATCAGCATCGGGATCCTCCTGTGCGTTCGGACCGGGGGAAAAATCATCAGGGCCGCCATCGGAAGGGGGAACTTCTTCCAGAGAAGGATCATGATCCTCGTAAGTTAGGATGGAATCAAGGTCGATTTCGGTGCTGGTGTTGATTCGAAGGAGCTTGTGTCCCTTGGCTACGGGACAGTCAACTATGTGTTCATCGCTTCGGAAGTAGTTATCCTTGTCCGAGCAGATTACAAGAGTTGCGGGAGCTTTGCAGCTTGCGCACCGGTACGTGTAGTTCCGATCGCTTTCGCCAAGAAGTGTGGCATTCACTAACTCCCATTGCTTTGCTTCGGGGTTCCATTTTTCTGCGGTTGCAGACATGTGTATCACCCCTTCTTATTCGCGCGGAAGATCCAGAAGATCATCGTGCTTGTAAATGTCAGGGGTGGATCGTACGTATTTTTCTCCGTTGGCACTGACGGCGGGAATCACGTCAGGATACGGCCAGATATTCACCTTGATAGAACCAGGATACTTCTTGATATGGTCGTGAACATCGGCCTTTTTGTAATATCCGGGGACGCTACATCCGTCGAGGTAAATCTCATCGATCTCCAACAAACGCTGGGAATTCTTGCAGCCGGGCTTCATCTTAATCTTTTTTGCATAAATCATGGTTTGTCCTTTCTCTGCGATGCGCAGACACAAGTGTGTTAATAGCTTCATCTATGTAAACAGCCAAAAGAAAAACTCGATCTACATCAGGATTTCACTTTTGGTGAAAATCCCGTGTTGAACCGAGCCCAAAACCATGATATAATACTTGCGTTCCCGTACGCACAGTAGTACATGGCTTTGAGCTTCGTATTCTGTGAAGACGTGAGATGCAGCACTACGGCTGGTACCCGTGGTGCTGTTTTCTTTTGCCTGGAATCCTGAAGATTATACACCAACATTTTTCATTTGGTCAATATATTGTGGTGTAATAATTTGTATTTTCTATATTTTGCGTTATTATTCTTCCTCTGCCCATGTTTTCTCAATCAAATCAAATAAAGTGGGTTCCTCAGACGCTTCCTCTTCTTCGCGAAGCTTGATTATCGCGTTCAACCGATTGCCCATTTTTTTGTTAATTTGCAAGGCGGTTCTGAGCTTGTCCAATTCTCCACTGTCTGCGGTTGCCAACAGCACCTTCATAGAAAACATATAGCGATCCATGGCTTCTTTGAATGTTATAGACTCAAACATCTTGTGAAAATCGGTTTCCTTGTTTCGTTTGCCCTCCGATTCCTCTGCAACTTTTCTTGCTCTTTGGGCTGTATTGGCGATTAACTGTCGAGCGGTTTCATCCAGAGCCTTTCTGTAAAAGTACTCTGGTCCAACGCCATAGTATATTGACAGCTTTTCCTGATTACTACTGGAGGCAATGGAGTTTCCACTTTCCCAGTTCCCTACGGTGACACGATTGACATTAATCGCAGTAGCTACCTGTTCTTGAGTTGCGCCATACAACTCCCGAATCTGCTTCAAATTATTCATCGCGACACCCTCCTCTGCTTATATTGTACCAGAAACACCTTGAATTTGCAACACAGACATTGCGAAAATTTTGCAATATTTTTGTTATATTTCCGCTTCCCTACAAAGATTTATTAAATAGAGATGCAGTGGGATGTAAATTTCTCAAAGAATTTTTGGTGTTAAAATTATCTAGAACTATTGGAGATTAAAGCTTATGGAGCAATTTTGCGCCTGGGTAAATGCGGAGGAGCGAATTGTCTCTTTTTATCCGGTTGATGGCTATCATCAAATGGATTTCTGCCAGTACGATTATAGGTATTCCGACTGGAGCAACGGCTGCGGAATACACACAAGACCGCTAAAATGTACGGCGCCCTCCGATGCATTGCATCGGAGGGCGTTGCTATATGTGGAATGATAAAAAGGGTAGGTGTTAAGAATCCTGTTCATTGTCCCGAACCATAGTCTCATTTGCAGCACGAGAAAGGAAAGCGTTCAAAGATTCCCCTCTTGATTGGGCGTGATTTTGCAAAATTTCACGCTGGCCTTTTGGC
>JBJDYH010000317.1:0-1738 GCA_051867135.1 Faecousia sp.
ACCTTGATTTCCACATATCGTCCAGATAGGTAAGTGGAAAGCTCAGAAGAAAGTAAATAGGCATTGGAGCCCGTAATATATATATCGCAATCGAAGTCTACCCGGAAAGAGTTGACCGCATTTTCCCAGTCTCGCACCTTCTGCACCTCATCAAAAAAGAGGTATGTCCGTTTATCCGGGCAAATACGCGCTTTGACATATTCGTAAAATCCTCTTGCGTCCATATCCGGAATACTCATAGACTCAAAGTTCATTTCGATAATCTGGTCATCAGTCACTCCAGTATCCCGCAAATGCTCCGCCATCAGCTTCATCAAACTGGATTTTCCACAGCGTCGGATACCGGTCATGACCTTGATCATTTCTGTATCTTGAAATGCAATAATTCGATTTAGATAGAGATCACGTTTTCGCAGCGTTGTTTTTTGCATAAAAAAAGCACCACCTTTCTCTTAGAACCATATCACAAACCTCTTAAAAAATAAAAGTTTGTAGAATTGATACTATAAACTTTTATTTTTTAGAAGTTTGTAACATATTGCAGATACTTGTCGAAATATGTCTGTCATGAAAAAAGGCCCGGTTGTTCCGAGCCGCTAAAATCAGATCGCTTTGATTCTATTTATAGCAACAGAAGCAACAAAAGCATTTATCAGCTTCCTGCTGTTTTCATCTGCTTCATAGGAAAATTCGGGATGCCATTGAACACCCACTATAAACTTTTTAGACGGCATACAAATGCCTTCAATCAAGCTGTCTTCAGAAATTGCGATCGCCTGAAAATAGCAGGCATTCATAAACTGAATACCCCGGCATGAATATAGACAATCAAGCCGTAGCTTTCTTTGGTACTATCCGCCGGAACGTAAAGATCAAACTTGTTTGCTTCGCCTTCTCCGTAAGGAATATCAGTGTATATGGTTCCCATAGAATTGTCCCAATTCACGCGGTAAGCGCCATGAAAAGGATCAGAGGTCATCTTGATAATAGCAGATGCCGCAAACACTGTAATAAATGTTATTACATAAATAAATCCCCACATCACTTTATGCGTTCTCCTTTTCTCTTCCTGCTTCATAGGAAATTACCTCCAAACAAGGTTCCTCCCATAAGTAAATTCAGAAAAACTCTGACTGCCAGTCGTCCTAATATGGCTGCAACGATGACAATAACAGCCAAGACAATGATTCGTTTTGCAAAAATCGGCATCTTCTTTTGTCCCATCCTTTCCTCTTGACATTTGTAATTTGCTGGAATATAATCAAACATAATGATAATACATATGTATTGGCGAAATAATTGTATCAGCAGATTATGTGGCTGTCAATGGGAGGTCTGAAAATGAGACAGAACGTAAAAAATGTATCACCGATGAGCAATGAGGGGCGCAATCAGTATGTGGTAGAACACATTACAGATGCCCTTCTAAAGTTAATGCAAAGCAATGATTTTAAAGATATATCAATAAGCCAGATCTGCGAGGAAGCGGGTGTCGGCAGAGCATCGTTCTACCGCAACTTCGAAAGCAAGGAGGCTGTCATCAGCAGACACCTGAAAACGCTTTTGGATGACTGGTGGATTGAGGCAATACAAAAGCCTGATTTCAATTTAGTGGAAGCGATTTTTTCACATTATTGGGAACACCGTGAGCTTTGTATGATGCTGTACAAGCAGGGTCTGGCCCATCTCAGTCTGCAAAGTATCAGAGAATCCTGTGGGCCGAAGCCGGATCAGCCGA
>JBJDYH010000318.1:0-6836 GCA_051867135.1 Faecousia sp.
GCCCAGATCAAGGCCATGAAGAAGGTTGCCGGCTCTTTGAAGCTGCTGTACTCCCAGTACCGTGAGCTGCAGAGCTTCGCCCAGTTCGGTTCCGACTTGGATGCCGATACCAAGAGCCGTCTGGCTTTGGGTGAAAGAATCGTGGCGGTGCTGAAGCAGAAGAATGAGTCTCCCGTAGAGGTTGCCAATCAGGTTTGCATCCTGTACGCCGTTACCCACGGCTATCTGAACAAGCTGAGCGTAGACCGCATCCCCGAATTTGAAACTCGTTTGAGAGAATTTATGGAGGGCGGTCAGTATGTATCCGTTCTGGAAGCCATCCGCGCTACCGGCAAGCTGGAAAAGGATACTGAGGAGCTGCTGAAGCAGGCCCTTTCTCAGGTGCTTGCTGAGTTTGTAACTGAGGAATAAGGAAGGAGGCCCAACATGGCTGGCGTTTCCACCAAGGAAATTAAGAACCGCATCCGAAGCATGGAGTCCACCAAGCAAATTACCAAAGCCATGGAGATGGTGGCAGCTTCCAAGCTTCGTCGGGCGCAGGCTCAGGTGCTGTCTTCCCGCCCTTATTTTGAAATTCTCTATTCTACCATCAATGAGATTGTAGACAACAATACCGATTTTACTTCCGAGTATTTGGTATCCCGGCCTGTGAAAAAAAGCCTGTATGTGGTCATCGCCGGTGACAGAGGTCTGGCCGGCGGTTACAACAGCAATGTGCTCAAGCAGGTTTACGGCGAAATGGAAGGCAAGAATGCAGCCGTGCTGCCCATCGGCAAAAAGGCTGTGGATTTCTTCCGGGCAAGAAAGACGGAGATGATTTCCGGCGACTATATGGTAGCCGAGGATATCTCTGTGGGCGATTGCTTTACCATTGCCAAGAACCTGTGCAAGGCATATCAGGCAGGGGAGTTTGACGAGATTTTTGTTGGCTATACCAACTTTGTCTCCGTTCTGTCTCAAACCCCTGCTACCTTGCGGATGCTCCCCCTGCTGCGGCAGGAAACCGGGCGTAGCGCCGCCGGAAGCGATATCGAATACGAGCCGGGCAGCGTAGAGGTTTTTGATGCCATTATCCCCGAGTATTTGGGTGGCATTCTCTACGGCGCGCTTTGCGAAAGCCGGGCTTCCGAGCAGGCCGCCCGCCGCACCGCTATGGACTCGGCGACTCAGAACGCGGACGAAATGATTTCCGATTTGAGCCTGAAGTTCAACCGTGCCCGTCAGGCTGCCATTACCCAGGAAATTACCGAGATTGTTGCCGGTTCCTAAGGAAACTCTGAATAAATCGTCTGCGGCTGGAGGGCGAATCTTTTGCCCCATCCGTTCAGTTCTAAAAATGGGAAATACACAAAGTATTCCTCCATTTTTAGAACTTTCGGCTGAGCCAAAATCTTCTGCCCCCAGCTCTTGCCAATTTAATCAGAGCTTCCCTAATTTAACCGCTCCCTTTTATGGAGCGACTGGCGCGTTTTGCGCCGCCTCCCCCGAAGCGGGAGGCATTGGACTCAGCAAATTACCTTAGAAAAAGGAGTTGAATCCTATGGCAAATAATTTGGGAACGGTGATCCAGGTTATGGGTCCCGTTCTGGATATCCGCTTTGCCGATGACAGCCTGCCTGAGCTGCTCTCTGCCATTGAAATTCCCCATCAGGGGGGCAAGATTGTGGCAGAGGTTGCCCAGCACATTGGTGACAATGTGGTGCGCTGTATCGCCATGAGCTCTACCGACGGTCTGCAGCGGGGCGCGGAAGCCACCGATACCGGAAAGCCCATTACCGTGCCTGTGGGCGAAGGGTGTCTTGGCCGTGTGTTTAATCTGCTGGGCGACCCCATCGACGAGGCCGGCCCCGTAAAGGCTTCCGAGGAGTGGCCCATCCACCGTCCCGCCCCCGCTTATGAAGACCAGAAGCCTGCCACCGAGATTTTGGAGACCGGCATCAAGGTTATCGACCTGATTTGCCCCTACGCCAAGGGCGGTAAGATCGGTCTGTTCGGCGGCGCAGGCGTTGGCAAAACGGTTCTGATTCAGGAGCTGATTTACAACATCGCTACTGCCCATAACGGCTATTCCGTATTTACCGGCGTTGGCGAGCGTACCCGTGAGGGTAACGACCTGTACAACGAAATGACCGAGTCCGGCGTTATTTCCAAGACCGCCATGGTATTCGGCCAGATGAACGAACCCCCCGGAGCCCGTATGCGTGTGGGCCTTTCCGGCCTGACCATGGCTGAGTATTTCCGGGATGTAAAGCATCAGGATGTGCTGCTGTTTATTGACAACATCTTCCGCTTTACCCAGGCCGGCTCCGAGGTTTCCGCCCTGCTTGGCCGTATGCCCTCCGCCGTTGGTTACCAGCCCACTCTGGCTACCGAGATGGGCGCTTTGCAGGAGCGCATTACCTCCACCAAGAACGGCTCCATTACCTCCGTGCAGGCGGTTTATGTCCCTGCTGACGACTATACCGACCCCGCCCCCGCTACCACCTTTGCCCACTTGGATGCCACCACCGCTCTGGACCGTGGCATTGCTTCTCTGGGTATTTACCCCGCCGTTGACCCTCTGAGCTCTTCTTCCCGTATCCTCTCTCCTGAGATCGTGGGCAAGGAGCATTACGAGGTTGCCCGGAATGTGCAGAGCATCTTGCAGCGCTATAAGGAGCTGCAGGATATCATCGCCATTATGGGTATGGACGAGCTGAGCGAAGAAGATAAGATGACGGTTAACCGCGCCCGTAAGGTGCAGCGCTTCCTCAGCCAGCCCTTCTCCGTTGCCGAGCAGTTTACCGGCTATGAGGGCAAGTATGTACCTCTGAAGGAGACCATCCGTGGCTTCAAGGAAATCATCGAGGGTAAGCACGATGCCATCCCCGAAAGCTGCTTCCTGTTTGCCGGCACCATCGACGATGTGGTGGCTAAGTGGAAGGGTGAGAACGCATGACGAGCTTTCCTCTGAAAATCGTCACCCCGGATGGTCTGGAGTATGACGGTCAGGCAGAAGAAGTGATCGTGCGTACCACCTCCGGCGAGCTGGGCGTTTTGGCAAACCATATCAATATGGTTGCCCCCTTGGGTATGGGCACGGCTACCATCGTCATCGACGGCAAGAAGCGTTACGCTGCCTGCATCGGCGGCATGATTTCCGTGATGAACAAGGAAGTTACTCTGGTGCCTACTACCTTTGAGTGGGCGGAGGAGATCGATGTGAAGCGTGCCGAAGCTTCCGAGGCTCGCGCCAAGAAGATTCTTGCCGACAAGGCTGCCGAAGATGCGGAAATCCGCATGGCGGAAGCCAGACTGAAGCGCGCCCTGATCCGCAAGAATACCGCATCTTTCCAAAATTGATTTTTATGAAAACTCCCTGCAAAGTCAGAGCATCTGATTTTGCAGGGAGTTTTTGCAGGAAATGGATGTGCGCAATTTCGCCGAAGCGGCAGAATGAAAGCCGGGTCTTCCGGTAATGCGATTTTTCATGTCGACTTTTGTCGATACTTGTGGTATAATAACAAAAAAGTTTGCCCCAAACAAAAACCGGAATATAGAAATCAGGTGAAGATTCATGAAGAATATAAAGAAATGGGTGCCTCGGTTTTTGATTGCATTGCTGTATCCGCTGTCTTTGCTTTATTTTGAAGCGGTGTTCCGCCTATCCCTTGGGCAGGAGCTTTGGAAACAGGGAACCCTCTATATGCTGCTTTTTACGGTGGTCTATGGTGGGGTTGTGTGGCTTTTGGCAACCATCTCCAATCGGAAATGGGTCAACTGTTTCGTTACACAGATATACCTGATTGCAGCGGCGCTGCCCTTTATCATCGAGTATTTTATTTTTCGGAAGTTTAAGGTGCTCTATGACCTGAATACAACTTTGGGCGGTGCGGGAGATGCCCTTGGCGGATTTCAGGAGGATGTATGGCTCATGGTGTTCTCAGCCGACGGCATGATTCATATTCTGCTGTTTTTGCTGCCTGCAATCCTGTTCGGTATTCTTGGCTGGAAATATGCCGCTCCCCGTAAGGCCCACGCTACGGGCCGCATTGCCATGCTTGCTGCCATTTTGTGGGCATTCGCGCTGGGCGGTATCGGGGTGAATTGCAACGAGCAGCTTCAGCTCATTACGCAGGAGGAGTATAGCTTTCAGAGTGTGGTGGGGGAGCTGGGCTTGATGACCGGCCTTGGCATGGATGCGAAGCAGATGGTCGCCCCCAGCAGCGCACAGGGCGATTTCAAACACAATGCTACGATTCCGGTTGTTACCATTCCGCCTACCACCGAGGTCATTGAGCAGACGACAGGGGTTGACCCGGATGAACAGACAACAACACCCCCGGAGACAACGCCCGAGATCACCGAGCCTCCGGTGGTTTATACCCCCAATGTGATGGATATTGACTTTTCCTCGCTGAAAGGAGGGGGATATTACGCCCAGCTCAATGAATATGTGGCTTCCCAGACCCCCACTATGAAAAACGAGTACACCGGGCTTTTTGCGGGTAAAAATCTGATTTTCATAACCGCGGAAGCATTTACCGCGGAAGTTATTGACCCGGAGCTTACCCCTACCCTTTACCGTCTGGCAAACCAGGGGATACAGTTCCCGGACTTTTATCAGCCGGATATTGCGGGAACCACCGGCGGCGAGTACCAGAACATTTTTGGCTTACTGCCTACAGAGTCCGGTATGTCTTTCAAAATAACCGCGGATTATTGCAATTATTTTACCATGGGCAGTCAGCTTGACCGGCTGGGATACTACGGAAAAGCCTTCCACAACCATGACTACTTCTTCTACAGCCGCCATTTGACCCATAACAATCTGGGCTATTCCGACGGCTTTATGGGCTTTGGCAATGGCCTTGAAGAATATATTACGGATCAATGGCCCAAGAGTGACTTGGAGATGATGCAAGCCACCGTACCCATGTATATCGACAAACAGCCCTTTAATATCTACTATATGACCGTCAGCGGACACAGCAATTATACGAAGTACGGTAACTGCATGACCAAAAAGAACTGGGAGCGTGTGGAACATCTGGAATGTTCGGATGTGATCAAGGGATATCTGGCAGCCAATCTGGAATTTGAAGATGCCATGACTTATTTGGTGGAGCAGTTGGAGACCGCCGGAATTGCGGACGATACGGTCATCGTGATTGCGGCCGACCACTTCCCCTACGGTCTGGACGACAAGACCGGTGACAGCAGCCTCAGGTATCTTTCCGAGCTGTACGGGAATCAAATTAACGACCCGTTTTACCGTGACCATAACCGGTTGATTATCTGGAGCGGATGCTTGGAGGACATGGACCCCATTGTTGTGGATTCTCCTGTGTCCAGTCTGGACATTCTGCCCACCCTGTCCAACCTTTTCGGCACCGAGTTTGATTCCCGCCTGATGGTGGGACGGGATGTGTTCTCCGATGCACCGGCTCTTTTGTTTAACTCCGGCTACCAATGGAGAACGGAGTACGGTATGTATCTAAACGGCGAGTTCATTCCGGCGGATGAATCCATTGAGCTTCCCGAAGGGTATGTGGAAAGCGTCAAGAACATTGTATACAATAAAATCCGCTATTGCAGTCTGCTTTTGCAGGTAGATTACTTTGGTTACCTGTTCGAAAATCAAACGCCGTGAACTTCCTACAAAAATCCCACGAAACGCGCAGCCCTGCGTTTCGTGGGAATTTTTTCACATTGCGCTTATTGAAGCTGTCTTCTGCGCTTTCTTGCTTCGTTTCTCAGCTTGCCCAGCTTCCATTCCCGCTGCTCTTCTTCGGTCTCACAAATCAGACCGGGCACTTGGGCGGGATGCTCATTTTCGTCCAAAGCGACCATGATTACATACGCCTTGTTAATCAGCCTGCGCTCCCCGCTGAGATCTTCCACATAGGTCTTTACGCATACTTCCATGGAGGTAGTGCCCACATAAGTCACCGTGCCGATAAGCACGATGGTATCGTTGGCGTAGGCGGCGGAGGTAAACTCCAGAGAGTCTACCGCGGCGGTGGTCACATTTCTGCCGGAATGCCGCCGGGCGGTTACTGCCGCCACAATGTCAATCCACTCCATCAGCTTGCCGCCGAATAGGCGCTTGTAGCCGTTCAAAGTGCTTTGGGAGAGAATTTGCACCTGCTCGGTGCGGGATTCACTTACTCGTTTGTTCATATCCATACCTCTAAGCTTTACTTTCTTTTTTGTATAGTATGCAGATTTCTGCAAAAAATATGGGGAAGGAGGGGGTAAAATGCGGATTTTTTCCATGCTCCTGCTTTGCTGTATGCTTTGCGGCTGCGCGACCGTAGCTTTGCCGGATATCCCAACGGTTACGGCTTCTGTGCCTTCGGAAAACCTGTGGCAGCCCATTACTTTTGCGGATACCGGAGACTGCTTCTTTCAGGTAGAAAGCTGCGGCTTGGAACCCGATGGAGATTATCGGGTGAATCTGGTGTGCCAAAACCGGAGCGGCGGTACGCAGATGTTTTCCTGCGAAGATTGGTGCATAGATGGCTGGCAGGTATTGTCCTTTTGGGGAGAGGAAGTAGCCCCCGGGGAAGAACTACCCTTTCAGGTAACCATTCCGGGGCAGACTTTGGCCAAAATCGGAGTCCCGGAGCCTCAAAGCTTTGCTTTTGACCTGCGGATTTTCTCCCAGGCCGATTTGGAGCAAAACTATCTGGTTTCAACCCGGTGCGCCCTCTATCCTACAGGCCAAAAGCCGGGGCATATCCAAATCCCGCCGGTTTCCTGGGAAGAGGATGCCATGGTGCTGGCGGATAACAACGGCTGCACCATGGTGCTTACCCATTTTCGCCAAAATCAGGACGCTTATGAGGTAGATT
>JBJDYH010000319.1:0-6798 GCA_051867135.1 Faecousia sp.
GATACCCTGCGCGCTGGCTACAAGAGCAATGCGAAGCGCCTTGAAAAGATGAACGAATGGTTCCGCGCCGAATGTCCGCGCTATGGAGCTGTGCCTGAATTTGACAACAACTTCCGCATTGTCCATAATCCCAATCCTGTTATCGCGGCTAACTGCTAAAAAAGAGAAAGAAGAGGTAAATCATTATGAATAAGAAGATTATCAACGCCGCCATCAAGCAGTCCGGTCATTACACCGATATCATCAACGGCACTCTGTATGTTTCCAAGTCCTTCCAGACCAAAGCCAACTACTACGGAACTACCGAGTATCACAAGATAAATGAAATCCTCGCCGTCTATCCCAATATGAAGGTTGAAGTCTATGCCGCCACCCGCAAGAAGCGCCTGACCTATGAAATGATGGAAGCCTTCATCCGCATTATGCCGGATGCCGAGAAGAACTTTAACGAGTATAGCCGCGTCAGGAAGATGAGCGTTGCCTACAAGAGCGCCTATAAGTTCGTAGAAGATTGGTTCGCCAAGCAGTTCCCCTACTATGGTGAGTTCTTTGTTGAAGAGAATGGCGAAGCAAAGTGGAATATCGTTGCGGAATTTGAAGAAGCAAAGGAACAGGCCGCAGCCAAGAAGAACAAAGCGGCGGCAAAGACCATCGAACAGGAAGAAGGTGATGCCGCTTGAATTACGACCTCCTGATTGCACTGCTCCTGAATACTCCCTATGAACTCCTGTTTGGCAACTATGACGATGACGAAATAGAAATCCACCTCAACCTCATAGACCGCATACCACCCAAAGAAATGGCATACATGCGGAATATAACTGGAACAACCTGCGGTGAGAGCATACTTCAATGCTCTTGCCTTTTTTCTTGTAGGGGAAAATATCGCTCACAAAGTGCGCGCCTCCACCACTTCCAATGTGTAGGAAGGAAAGAAAACCAATAATAGTTAATATAGGTATTGCCGCCTTCCTACTTTATGATGGGCGCTGTCGCGGACAAGTCCGCTCCATCGGCTCGCTACGCTCGCAAATGCCTGCGGCAGAAGGTGGGAAGTTGCGGTAATTTGTTTTCCAAAACGCAAAAAAGGAACCACCCGCGCTGCGCGCAGGGGTTCCCGGATACAAGGTATTTTATGAAGGTGGATTATCATTTTTTACAGTTGTATTTTCTGCCAAAATTGGAGGAAACTATATAGTAAGACCCCCAAATTTGGCAGTTGATGATACGAAAACAGTTGTAGTTGATATAATGAATGTTCTGGAACTCCTGCGGCGCTTGCGACGCGGGAGTTCCCCTTTTACAGTAAAGATTGTAGGGGAAGACCCGCGGCAAAGCCGCAGGTCTTCGTTTTTTATTCTCTAAATTACCATATCATTATGGTTTGTGTATAATCACATAATGCCTATTATTGGCGCGCCCGTAATCAACATCATAACCGCTTGCTTCGATACGGCTCCATTGTTTGTCATAGGAAAGGTAGTGCCCCTTTTTATCCTTGATAGACAGAAAAAGCCGCAGTTTGCGCTTGTGTTCCTCAAAGAGTTGGATGTCGAGAAACTCATCAGGAATGATAAGAGGTTCGTCGGTATCGCGGTCAAACAAATAAAGCGTTTCAAGGTCGCCGCGATATCGTCCTCTGGATTGCGTAATGTTGGTGGGCGTAGTGGTATGCGCGATAAAGTAGTCCATCTGCCCGCGTATGTTAATGCTGGTTTCGCAACTGGCGTTGAAGATAAACAGGTCGTATTGCGGCGGCACTTCTTCGTGCTGGAGGATGTAGGCGCGAGCAGCAAGCTGTTCGTCATTTAGGGGCTTGTTTTCATTAGCGGCGCTCCATATACAAATGGGATTGTGCCCTGCCGCCTTTGCGTGTTCCTCGCATTTTTTCATCGTCTCGATATGTTTCACATACAGCATTCCGCGCTTTCCTTCTGGTATTTGTGAAAGCAGCAGCGGCAGGCTGCTGTATGGGCGCGTTTCTTTTTCTTCATATTGCCGCAGGGAAGATGGGTCGATAGGAACGGTATGCTGCGGACAGGCAAGCCTTTTCAAAGGTTCCGGCGTGGCAGTAATGCCCACTACCAATGTGCGCCCGCCCGATGCGGCTTCACAGATGGCGTCGCGCGCAATGCTGGCAAAGTTTGGTTCGGGGCTGTATGTGGGGAAAAGCACAATGTTGTGCGCCTCATCGCAGATGATGACCTCAAAGCTTGCGGCAAAGTCAGGATTGTGCTGTATCCAGACGCCGAACTGTGCGTAGGTGGATACAACAGTTTTGTTGGGAAGTTCTTCTCCCCAAAGAGGCGTGTTCCCAGCATATTGCTCGAACCACACATAGGGTCGCGTCAGGGCTTCGTTCTGTGCGAGACGGGCATTGCCGTTCTGGGTATCAATGAGATACAGCGCCTTGCGCGGAGATGATGCCAAAGGCGCAATTGTGTTGATGGCAGCAGTTGTTTTGCCGCTGCCGCAGGGCGCGACAATGATATTGAATGCGCCGAGCCGGAAAGAGGATGGGTTGATGACATCCTATAAGAAAAGTCCTTTTTTCATTGGAGTTTTCCTCCTGTGTTTAGTCAAGCAGAGGGTTGCTTCCCTCACTTGCTAATTATATTATAACCCAGATTTTTTGTCGGTTCAAATTTTCACACCACCAAAAAAGACAAGTGCGTGCAAACGCCTTGTCTTATTTTTAATTTCGTTTTCTTACTTGTGATGGGGGCTTTTCCGCTCCTGCTCGTTAAGCAGAAAAGCTTCAAATCTTTTGAGAAGAGCCAAATTTTCTGAATTTAAGCAATTTCTCTGTCTTCTCTGGCTATAAATGGGGTCTTCATCCGTAAGACCAAGCAGATAATCCGCTGACACGCCGTAGAGCCGACAAATCGCAACGAGGGTATCATGGCTGGGGTCGCTTTTTCCTTGCTCCCAGCAACGAACCGCATACAGAGAAGCGTGGAGCTTGTCTGCTAAATCCTGCTGTGTGTCTTTGTGGTCTTTACGGATATCTTGAAGCCGTTCTCCTATCATCGTCTCACCCCGATGATTAGTATAGGTATTTTTATCACTCGATTTGAAAATTGAGTGAATTATTGTCAAATTCGGGGTTATGTGATAGAATGATTGTGAATTCTGGAAAAGATTAAGTGTTTTTATACTATTGGCTTAGCAGGAACTGTGAAATTGTCTGGCATCATGGATGTAAATGAAAGGAAGAACCAATGATGAAAAAATCTCTGGCGGCGATGGCGCTGATGCTTCTGTGTCTTCTGAGCGTTCGGCTTGCTGTGGCGGACATCATTCTGGAGCCGGTCGGCACGTTCGAGGTTACCCTCGGCATTGACGGCAATTATCATCGCTTCCGGCAGGACACGAAGGAGGACCGCTCGGGCTTTGCCATCTATGCCCGGTGTACCTGCGGCAATCCGGAGGACCATGTCATCGTAACGAGCTGGATTGTGCCGGACGATAACTGCCCGTATACCATGACGATGGAAAAGAAGGATTCGTCTTACTATAGTGGGGTTAACAATGAGGGGGGGACGTTCAACGAGCTTACGGTGTCGTATGATATCGTATGCACGTTAAAGAGCGACGATCTCCCGGAGGCGGGGCAGTATCCGTTCACGATTTATGTACAGACAGCATGCGGAGATAACACAGGCGTGTCCTGCTACCGGGTTCCTCTGACGGTCCTTGAGGGAGAATCGGAAAATCAGGACATCTCGTGGGGAAACACTATCGAAGAGGCGATTGCGAATTTAAACTATGAGTCGACCACTGTGTACGGCCCCGGGAATAACGCGCAATTTGTCCTGTTCATCCAGCAGGCGCTCAAGGACCTCAGGTTTTATAACGGCGCGCTGACCGGCCACTATGGACAAATGACGGAGAGTGCGGTCAAGCAGTTCCAGACAACGTATGGCCTGCCGGTCACCGGCGAATGCGACGCCGTCACAGCGGCCCGGCTGTTCAGGGCCTATGAGGGCAAGAGCGAGGTGCAGTACGGGACGGAATTTGTCTCTCCCAAGTGGTCGGAGTCACAGGACTGGCTCATGCAGATCGGCGTCGTGGAGGGCGCTGAGCTCAGGCTGATCGATCTGTACACAGACACGCCGTTCCGCATCCGGATTGCGGACACGGATTGCCACATCGACGCAGAGCCGCTGACCGCGGCGGATACGCGCGCGCTGAGCCGGGTTTACGGCGAGACGCTGTCGTCTGAAATCGGCGAGGAGCTGCGGCCCATGCTTCTGGTTGTGCCGCAGGGCAGTCAGAGCATTCAGATTGTCTGCTCCATCTACGCGAAGCCGCACGGCGCCAGCACGCTCTTTGATAACGAGTACGACGGCGCGTTCTGCCTGTATCTGGACGGCTCGACGCTCAAGGGATCGACCACCCCGGACAGCGCGCATCAGGAAATGATCGAAACGGCCGTTGAGCTGATGGCAGAAAAGGTGAAGATCACAGGCACCGTCGGCAGCGGCGACATCATCAGCAGCGCGGAGACGTTTACGAGCATGCCGCCGGTCGAAGCGCCGACGCTGATCGGGGCCAACGGAGAGACGGAGGCGGTTTCTGCGCTGCTCAAATACGAGCGCAGCGAGTCCGACGACGTCACCAAATACGACATCTACATTTCCAATCTTTCAGGCGAGGAGCTTGAGCTTTCGCAGAAAAGCACGCTCTGCTTCCCGTATCCGGAGGGGCTGGATCAAACCAGCGCTGCGGAATGCGACATCACGATCTACCACTATACAAGCAGCGGCGAGACAGAGGTATTCAGCTCCAGCGAGGGTCAGATCGAGATGACCCCGCAGGGCATGTGCATCCAGATTTCCTCGTTCAGCCCGTTTGAGATCGTTCTGAAAGAACAGACGGGAACAGATTCGTCCGGGGAAGGCGATCTGTCCGGAGCAGACAATCTGCCCGAGACAATCGACTTGCCGAAGACCGGTGACACGAGCCATATTGGGCTGTGGATTGCGATGCTGACACTGGCAGGCATGGCACTGAAGGCCCTCAAGCGTAAAGCCGCATAAGAATCGCCCTGTTTCCAGAAACGGAAGCAGGGCTTCTTTTATGCGATCAGCTTCAAATACTTATACGTCGTCGGTCTGCTTATCCCGCATACTCGCGCCAGTTCAGATACATTCATTTTTCCATCACGGAAGGCGGCATAGTGCTTATGGAAAATGGCGGGGATATCATCCTTGGTGGTAGGCCGCCGCCCAACGCGCTTGCCTTTTGCCTTGGCATTCTCCATTCCGCTTTTCACGCGCGCCCGTATCATTGCCAACTCCAACTGACTGAACACGCCAGCCATTTGGAGAAACGCTTCGCTCATCGGGTCGGTCTGTCCGTTCCGGCAGTCGATGGTGATGCTCCCCACAATGACCAGCCGCAGATGCTTTGCGCGTATTATCTCTATCAGTTCGCAAAGTTGCTGTGTGCTTCGGCTCAGGCGGCTGACTTCCAGCGTGATAATCGTGTCGCCTTCCTTGGCGATATCCAGAAGCATTTGGAGTTGCTTTTTCGTCTTTGCGTCGCCGTGCTCGTATTCAAAGATGACTTCATCAGCGCCAGCGGCCCGCAGTTCCTTTATCTGTCTGTTGATATCCTGCTTGCTTTCATTCGTGGAGCAGCGCGCATATCCGTATATCATCGTTTTTCCTCCTGCTGTCAAAGAAAGGGGCAAATGCCCGATTTACAGTTTTGCCGCGCCGAAAGTGCTGATATTGCGTTGTTTCTATCCGACGCGGCAACTGTAAAGACAATCAATTGTTTTCCCTACATGCGGCCCTGCGGGGATTGCTCCCCGCAAGGCTCTTTTCTCATTCTCCGAGTATCAGGGCAACTGCTTTCTCAGCCTTGCCCGCCGCGCTGACGATGAACCGTTTGTCATCGCTCAGCACCTTGAGCCAGTTCTGAATATAGGCTGCGCTGTTTCGGAAGCTGCCGGAGGTTTCAAGGCCAACGTGTTGAACGAGTGTGGCCGCGCCGATCTCAGCAATCAGTTCTTCCTTGCTGTATGCTTCCGTTCCGAAGAAGGCGGTCTTCTCAAGACGGTTCAGGCGGCTGGCGTGTCCTGTGCTGTGCGTCAGCTCGTGAAAGGCTGTGCTGTAATATTCTGCGGTTTCCGCAAACTGTTCGATGGTGGGAAGAACCACGCGGTCGGTGCTGGGCTGATAGTAAGCGCGGTCGCCGCGTTCGTGGGAGAGCCTTACGCCGCTTTTCTGGATGTATGCGGCGATGATGTTTTCTGCGGCTTCATCAGCGTTTGCCGTGTTGGGAAGTTCCGGCTGATGCTTGGCTTTCAGCCCTTCGCATTGATCGATATGGAAGACGCTGTAATAACGGAGGAAGGGAACCTGTTTCTTTTCGTGCGTCTCTTCGTCCTCCTGCTCGATGAATTTCCAGAATACAACCATGCTGGCCTTCTCGCCTTTGCGGATGTGCCCGCCTTCCTTCTGGCATTGTGCGAAGGTCAGGTATTCGCCGGGCTTGCCCAGAAGCATCTGATTGAGAAGGCTGTATGCCTTGCCGGTGACGTGGCTGACAGCGCTGCCGCTGGCGATCCAAGGCTTCTGCCAAGGGATGATCCCGTTTTCGAGCTGGGCCATGATACGGTCGGTGACTTCTTTGTAGATATCCATAGCTGACTTCCTTTCTGTTGAAGAGGGAGCACAGCCTGTGTTATAATGACTGTGCTTCCCGGTTTCGTGGTAGTTACTTGGGCGGCATCCCGCTTGGTGCTGGTAACACTTTTGCGGGCTTCCTGAGTGTCTGGTAAACACT
>JBJDYH010000320.1:0-6746 GCA_051867135.1 Faecousia sp.
CCTGCACCCGCATAGGCTGCTACGATCATGGGTATACTCCTTTTCTCACACTGAAAAAAATTGAAAAGTTTATCCGATCACCATCTGTTTAATATTCGCGTTGAATCCGCCGCAATTCCCCACGGACTTGGTACCGACTGTCTTGGCTTTTGCATTCAGGCGCAAGATCATCACCCAGGGAATAATACGCTCCCTCCGTCTCATCATAAACAAGGACAGGAATTTTCCCGCTGACGGATACGGTTCCATCACAATAATAATGGCTTGCCCCATCCCAGAAAATATCGTGGAAGTCCCGCCGCCCGCTGATAGCTGACGTGCCGATGTGACCTGCAACGACGTCCTTGTAAAATCCGGTCTGAGCGCAGATCCGCCGCCTTCCTGCGATACAGGGGATCTCTGGCTGGCCCAGGCCAAAAGCATTAAAGAGGCGTGGGGTAAAAGGGCTATTAACAAAAAAGCATACGTTGGACGCCGCCCAAACAGCTGCCCGCCCTCCCTATTCTCGTCTCAGCATCTCCCGCAACACCTGCAGTTCCCGGCGGAAGCAATGGCTCCCATAGGCGATCTCAGCTTTGTCTATCGCCTCCCACAGCCTGGCCGCTTCGAAGTCTGTCTCCTCCGAGCATAGATCCAGGCTTTAGATTGGTTTCATGTGACGACACCCCACCTTCTTCTAATCGAGGTGTCGACATAGAAACCAGTGCCTATATGTTACAGTGCCACGGACATTATCCCGGCAACAGTTTTTAGGATGACACTGTTATAAGCCCCTCTAAATTTTCTTGGGTATCGATTTACATAGTAATCTGTCGAAAGGAACTCTGTATTGTCAATCTGTTTTTTTACCGTGTACCAAAGCGTGCTCCCCTTCGGCATCTTTTTTCCCAAATATTTTATAATTTGCTCTTTGTCCGCCTCGGATATTGACGCATCCTCTTCAAAGCCTTTTCTGAATTTGAAGGTATCAAATTTAATTGATCCACAGGTGATACTGAGGGCCTGTGCGAAGGCATTATCTAGTTGGTCAACAGAAAGCATTTACTCTTCCTCCTTTATAAAAGTTTATCGATTATTTCATCAATTTTTTTCAGGCCAGCTATAGTTGCTGTATCAGTTTTTCTTAGCAGTTTGATGTATCTCTCTAATCTTCTTAAATCATCAGCCTCATCAGCCACACCTTCCGATGATACATCTGATGCAGTAGTAGTGGTCATCTTGAACAATTGCTTTCCTGAAAGGTACTTGTCCAAGCATGTTTCTTCAACAAGATACGAACTCAAGAGTCGTAATGCTTTTGTAGGCATTGGAAGGTCTGCCTCGCTCTCAAGGGTTAATTTTAAAGTCATATTATCCCTCGAAAAGCTGTAGTCAACGATTTGTTTCGGGTTACGCGCTATAAGCGACTTGGTATTATAATTTTTAATTGCAGATTGCACTGCAGCTTTTGCAGCCGCATCAAACTTTGCGTTATTATTCACAAACTGGGCACTAATAATATAAGAATTCTTCATTTTAAGTTCCTCCTATTAATCAGGGATTCAAATGTTATTCACCCGCAATCATGATATCACGTAATCAAAAGTCAGTCAACAGGAAGATAATATTTTTTGAAATATGTGCTCAAGCCGGAAAATATCCGAGCTGAACGAAACATCAAGCCGTTTGCAATTTATCCGAGGTAGCTTGTGAAAAGTCGCTCAATTCAACGTCTTTTTTGTAATTACCTCGGATGATAATATTAGCTCACTACAAGAATGCAGACCAGTTTTCTTCCGCTTTGATGTAGCTGCAGTAGGATGAAACCATTGCGCATTCCGTTTGGAAACGTGAGGATTGAAGTGCTGGTTCGTCCTTTGGCATGAATTCGCGAGTTTCAACGCTCGAAGTTTTTTGAGAGATGCTTGTCTCGACCATATGTGTAGCTGTTGTGTCTCGTTACCGTCAAATTTCCCGGTGTACGGACACCCATGGGATAATAGTGGTGGAACGTTTCGCGACGTTCCACCACTATTAACATTAGGGTGACACCATGACATCAACAGAACTAAAAGGCACGACAGTAAAAGTGGGTGGCAGCGATTCAGGATTGCAGAAACAGCGGTCTTCCGGTTCTGCAGTGGTACAGGCTAAGAAGAATCACACCATCTACATACTATCGTTGGGAGCGAGAAGTGCTGCCTACAGCAGATCCCCATGTGCGATCTGTTTGAGGAAAACAAGCGGCAACTGCTGCGTCTGCTGGAAATGGCCTTTGAATGCTGCAAATACCGGCATGTTTCTACCGATCACTACGGGAAGTTCTGCGTTGACAGTTGCCACTTCTACAACATCGGTCTGCAATACGCGGATATGGAACTGTGGGTGCGGATCGGCGACTTTGCAGTAGAGCCGATGGACAGCAAGAACCGGGTGATCTCCTCCTTCCAGCGGCAGTTCGGCGGGAAGCGTACCGACACAAGTGATTGGATGCTCATGCTGTCGGACCTGGCAAGGAAGCCCGGAGTCTGTCACAACAGCCAGGTCCGCGAAAATATTCCCTGTCCGCTGCGGAACTATCTGGATGACATGGACAAGGCAGGTCTGCGTCAGGTCATATGCCAGATGCAGGATTTGGCTGGACGGTATGACTTTGACATCGCCCTGAATTACGTGGAGCAGATGCTGACCCGCCGCAGCAGAGGTGAAGAAGTTGCGGCAGAGTACCTGGCTGGTCTCATGTCCATGGGGCTTCAGCACGCTAACGATGCTGGGCTGAAATGCTATGATAAACTGCTGTAGAGGAAGGTGGGCTGATGGAACGGGCATTGATCCGTCAGGAGATTTCCACGGCCTGCAAGCGGCTAGCCCTGACCCAGAAGGTGGCGTCCATGTGTGAACTAGAGACCACCCCCAAGCAGGAGGAATTCCTTCACCGGGTACTCAGCCAAGAGCTGGCTCAGCGGGAGCGCCTTCGTCGGGAACGTCTGCTGAAACGGGCGGCTTTTCCGGTGTGCAAGACACTGGATGACTATGAATGGATCGCACTGCGCCTGTCGGCAGTTCTGCCGGCGGAGGATATAACCAGCTGCAATTTTGTCCGCATGAAACGCAACCTGGTCCTCTACGGCCCGGTGGGGACCGGAAAGACCCGTCTAGCCATCGCTCTTGGGGTTGCAGCCTGCTTAAGCCGGACTGGAGACCCTCTTCTTCACCGCAGCGGCTCTGGCCACCAAGCTGGATGAGGCTCGTAGGATCGGCACCCTAGATAAGCTCCTGCAGTCTATTGACCGGGCAGAGCTGGTGATCCTGGATAAATGGGGCTACCTCCCTTTGGAAAAGGAGCAGGCACAGCTGCTTTTCCAGCTGATCTCAAGCTGCTACGAGCGCCACAACCTCATCATCACCACCAATCTGGAGTTTTCCAAATTGGGCACCATCTTCTCCGATGATCAGATGGCTTCCGCCATGATCAACCGCTTGGCCCATCATGGCCACCTGATCACCTTTGAGGGGCAGAGCTACCGTCTGCGCAACGCACTCATGCGCGTCAAATAGCGTATCAATATCAGGAAATTTTTAGTAAAATCAAGGATTTCCACTTGACAGAATACAACGATTTTACTGGAGCCGATAAGGTCTACATTGCCTGCGGCGATACTAATTACGGAAAGGCATTGACGGTCTGGCCAGAATGGTGCAGCAACAGTTTAAATTGATCCTTCACCAACACGCTATTCCTGTTCTGCAGACGCGCAGAGGCCGGATCAAGAGACTAATCTCGCAGACTGCCACCCTCAACAGAAAGACATCTGCAGTGACATCCACCGCGGTCGCAAGCTTAACGAAGTAATGATACTTACTTTTTGAACTGCATATTTCCCTCTAACGGTCTGTCAATTTTGACCGGTCTGGGCATTTCGGATGAACGGTCTGTATGATAGAGTGTATTTGAAGTGCAGCAAAGAATTTGTCCGCTATTTGTTTGCGCGTTTTATGACATTTGATGGTTGACAGGCTTAATTTTATATGCTATTCTGATGATACGGTTCCTTGCTGTGTCACAAGAAGCTTTCCTGGTCTTACGAAAGGAGGGAAGAAAAAATGCTAGATTATTCCAAGCCATCTGAATACCTTACATACGAAGATCTTTGGGAAATCCTAGAGGATATGACCTCGAATATGTGCCCCGCAGAGCGCGAGGACTGGCTCGAGAGTCTAGGTGAATGAGTCTGCTAGGCGGCACATTGAGTTTCATCATGGGGCTAGTGGGTATTCCAAACTTTTAACACCATTCTGGCAGACCTTTAACTCGCCGCCGGGAGTTTGCGGTGCTCCATTCTAACGGCACGACAGGCGGTTACATCGCAGATAATCCGGCGCTCCCAGAGCGAACAGTCCTGCATCAGTTCCTGCACCTCCGGAAGAAAGGCGCTCCGGTCCGACGGCTGATTGCCCGTCAGAAAGCGATCAGCCGTCACGCCCAGTGCATCCGCGATACGGACCAGCGATTTCAGACTGATCTTCTTGACGGCCCGTTCCGTCAACGCTTCCTAGGTCAACCCTCTCTCCTTCCGGAGCGTCCGGAACTGCTGTCCGATCAAACGGAAATGTCTTCCTCAGTCATAATGTTCTGTGCTCGCTGAGGAGTGTAAGTGCCAGATCCGTCTATCATGCAAATGCAGCCACGGTTTGCCATCGCTTTGTTGTTGTTCAGAAAAAGGATGTGGGCTAGGGTTATTGTATCATGCTGTTCTGGCTTTTCCCTTTACAGGGAATTCTTTGTGGCAAGATCAAGGATTTTTCTTGGAAATTTCAAGGATTTTGCGCTGGCACTTTCAGGGATAACTTATTGTCTCACAACATCCAGTGCCGTAATTTACAATCTGATTGAAACAGCAAAGTGGTTTGAATCCATACCGCCATTTGGTGTGGGTGCTGAGGAGTGCGCCGAGCCTGAGCCAAGTTGACGAGAGCTGGGCTGACAAGCTCTTGCCCGCTCTGGCACCGCAAGCATGCAAAGTGCCTTAAATAATGTGAATGACCGCCATCCCAGTGTTGTAACTGCACACTAGGATGGCGGTCGTTTTATACGTGCCTATATTTGACGGTTACGTGATACCAACCAAAACATAAGAAAAGAGGAGATGGCAACGCAGCGCATGCGATGCCTAAATCAAAGATTAGAGCATAGAGCGGAGATCTTCCGCCAGCTTGCGGAGCATGTTTCTGTAGGGAAGCATGACCTCCTCGTGTGTACGCACTAAAAGAGCCAGATTGTCCGCATGGAAGATATTTCCTGTAAAGTGCCCAATTTCAGGTGTGTACTCAGTAGAAAATACATCTTCGTCTGTGAGGGGAACGGCGATTTCGTCAAGCGCTTTTTCCAGGCGGTCTTTCAATGCGGTGGAGAGAAACGCTTCGCGGCTTTCGAACGTACGAAGCAGTTCAAAATAGTTCGCTTCAACCTCATCTAAGCTGGAGTCAAAAGTGATGGAGTCTACAAAGGAAAAAATGTGTTGGTATATTTCCAACGCTAACTGACCCTGCACAGTCAAGGGCTTGTTCTCCCAATGCATATCTGATTCCTCCTCGGTTGATTTGAGTGAACAGTCGCAGCTTAGGAAGTGATTGATAGCTTCCAGGTTTGCAGCGCCGACAGCTGGATTTCGCTTATATCGCCATGTACGAATCGTTTGTATGGCGACTTGCTCTGGGAGGACTTTGGCAAGTGCGCTGTCCACCTCATAGTTCTTAGCACCCGGCGCGCAGTGCGTCTTCTTGTATTCGTCCATGGCCGCTCGAAAAACTTTTGAGCAAATGCGGGTTGCAGGGTCTCTTCTTGGCATATCCATCATTCCTTTCTTTTTCCTGATCTGTGATCAAATTATAGTTCATAAATCGCTCTACATGCAACCTTCTCCGAGGTGATGATTGGTGACTATTGGCATGATAGCCCCTCCCTTTAGTGTGCTATGGAAATCAAATGTTAGATGGTTCCCCTTTGCAAAGCAATCCGCTTTCAATTGCAATTTGTTTTATTGATTGTATTACGTTTTTGCGCAGAGAAATCTTTCTGATTACAAGCGAAATTCAATTATATTGCAATTATATCTTTTGCCAATAAATGCCGCAACAAATCCATTAGTTATCATTAGGCACATACAATAATCACCGTTCCCACAGTTCCACCATGTACTGACACCCCTCATCTGCCGTCATCTCACCCTTGCCGATATGATACAGCGGAACCGCTGCATCTGCCACGAAGCTCAGAAATCCCAGCACACCGTGGCTGACGGCTTCCTGCGGCCGGAGTTCCAGATATTGATAGCTGAGCCGGGCACTATATGCCACATCAAGTTCGTTTTCATTCACATAGAACCGGCCATTGGTATCTTGCAATTTGACATATCCGTTAAGGCAGTTCACAAACCGCACCATCTCCAATACGCGGTTCTCGTCGATAATGCGAGGATGGGGGAAGGCCAGCACGTCGATCCATTCTTTATGGAATGCCAACGTCACCTGTATCTCACCCAACGGCGCACCGACAGGAAAAGAGAGATTCCACATATCGGCATTTATCGATGGTGCCGTTATATCGCCATCTTCCAGGCACGCAAAGCTAAAGTGCGAATCCGCCTGTCGCCAGAGTTCCTGATAGACCACAAGTTTTACCTGTGTTTTGGTCATGATGATTACCTCCTATCCATGCTTCGCGTCTGGCGTCTCGCTCTTCCAAAATTGCCGTCATCATCGTAGTC
>JBJDYH010000321.1:0-6716 GCA_051867135.1 Faecousia sp.
AAAATACCGGTTCAGGCCCATATTCATGGAGGTTCCGAAGGTGGAGGCGGCGCTGTTTTTGTGCAGCGAAAGCGGGTCGATGGAATCTTCCACCGCCGAGCGCAGACGCTTGGCAGCCTTCCAAGTGGCCTTGGGCTCAAGCTGCTCCTGCCGGAATACCGGCATTTCACGGTCGATGGCCTCCAGAACCCGGCGTTTTGCCTCCACGGACTGCCGGTGAGAGCAGCGCATGGCCTCCACCAAATTGCCGGGTGTCAGGGCGGTATCCGGGCAGCCGGCTTTCTTCATATAAACGGACAGAGCCTTATTCAGCTTCCTGACCTCGGCGGCGGCGTTTCTGCGGCGGGTCTTGATGTTCAGCAATGTTGCCTCCGTCATCTGCTTGCCAACCTTCATGATGGGGTCCAGAGACGACAGAGGATCCTGAAACACCATGGTAAGATCGTTGCCCCGGATCTTGTTGAAATCCTTTTCTGTATATTTCAGCAAATCCTCCCCGTTGTAGATGATCTCACCGCTCTCGATAATGGTATTGGCGGCGTTGATTCCGATGATGGACTTGGCGGTAACGGACTTGCCGGAGCCGGACTCGCCCACGATGGCCAAGGTCTCCCCCTGCTCCATATCAAAGCTGATGCCCCGCACCGCCTTGACATTGCCGTTGTTGGTGCGGAAAGACAGTCGGAGATTTTTAACCTCTAATATTTTACTCATAGTAATCTCCTCTACTCCTCCGCGCCACGCAGGGACGGGTTGAACGCGTCTCTCAGGCCGTTGCCAAAAATGTTAAAGCAGATCAGCAGCAGCGCAAGGAAAATAGCCGGGAAAAACACACAGTGGGGATAGGTAGACATGGTCTGCTGGCCGTTTTGCAGCATGGAGCCGATGCTGGTCATGGTTTTGGAGTTCAGATTGACGATGCCGAGATAGGAATAGGTAGCCTCCGAGAAGATGGTAGACGGAATGGACAGAATACACGCCGTGATGATAAAGCCGGAGGAGTTGGGCAGGATGTGCTTAAAAATCAGCCGGGCATCATTAGCACCCAAGGTACGGGCAGCCATAACATACTCCTGTCCCTTAAACCGGTAGAACTGGGCACGCACCGTGGCAGAGGTGCTGATCCAGCCGAAGAAGATGAAGCAGAAGAACATGGCAAACATGGAGCCCATCTTCCGGGCAAAGTAAATCTGAAACAAGGTCATAAACACCAGACTGGGAATCTGGTAGAGGATATCCTTGACCCGCTCCATTACCAGATCGAAGGCACCGCCATAATAGCCCTCCAGCGCCCCCACAATGATGCCCAGAACCAGATTGATGATGGCTGCCAGCACCGAGACCGTCAGAGACAGCCGTGCGCCGGAGGCCAGGCGGACGCAGATGTCATAGCCGAATTCGTCCGCGCCGAAAAGGAAGCAGGCTTCCTTGCCGGTCTGGTACTCATACCAGCTAGAGTACAGGGTGCGAATCTGGTAGGAGCTTCCGTTCATCTTCAACTGATAGTAGGCGTAGCCGTCGGGGGAAGATTCGTCCTTCAGATAGATGTTCTGCAACTGACCGTCTGCGTCCCGGATGGCAACGCCCTTGGCGTTGGTCAGAAACCACGCGTTGGAATCCGTTTTATAAACAACACAGTTGATTTTGCTCTCGTCGATCAGCGGATAGAAAAGCTGAATACCGGTCTGCTCCTGATAGTCCAGAGCTGCCTGATATTCCGAAGGGGTCAGGTTGACATTTACGAAGCCTACCTTTGCATAGGAGTCCAGCGAGATATTGTACATGGTCTGCATCCGGTTGGCCACATTTTTCTCCTCGGTGCCGTATTCTTTGGCGATAGCACCGGGAATGGCGGAGTAATAGTCATAGGACTGCTGGTTGACCTGCTTGTCGGAGCAGCCGTTCCAGAAGCCCAGATCAAAACGGCAGCTCAGCTTGGGCAGAGCATAAGAATAGTAACCGTCCTTTTCGGAGACGGCATAGTTTGAGATAATAGGTGTGAGCACAGCAAAAATCACCATGCACAGCAGGATAAAAGCGCAGACCACGGAACCTTTGTTCCGGCAGAAGCGGATCATTGCGTCATGCAGAAAGCCGATGGGCTTTGTCTCCAGTTCCTTGTCGTAGATCCGCTGGTCGGTCTGCACAAAGGCAAATTCCTCCGAGGCAATGTGCTCGTTTTCGTAATTTGGATCATAGCTCATTGGTCTTGTTTCCTCCCATCCGGATTCTGGGGTCAATGATTCCATAGCTCAGATCAAACAGAATGCCCGCTGCAAGGCCAATGGCCACATAGAACATGCTGATAGCAAGGAACACGCTGTAATCTCTCATATTGATGGATGCCAGATAGGTTTTGCCGATGCCGGGTACGGCGAAAATCTGCTCGATGATCAGCGAGCCGGAGATGACATAGATCACCTGCGCCAGCAGCGACGGCAGCAACGGAACCAGAGAATTGCGGAAGGCATGGTGCACGGTGGCCTGGGTTCTGGTCAGACCCTTGGTACGGGCAAGCAGCATATATTCGCAGGTCAGGGTCTCCGTCAGCTCCGCCCGGAACATTCTCATATTGCCCGCGATGTTGCCGAAGGACAGCGCCAATACCGGCATGATGGCGGAATGAAACATCGTCCAGCTAAAATAGTCGGTGCCGCTGTCCATAATAAGAGGACACCAACCCAGTTGAAAGCCGACAATATATTGCAGAAGAACCGCGTAGACAAAGGAAGGGATGGAAATAAAGATCATGATAAAGATGTTGATCGCCTGATCCTGCCATTTGTTTTTGAACACGGCGGCGATCACACCGAAGATAATGCCCAGCGGAACGGAGAAAATCAGAGACAGAACATTGATGTAAAGGGTTGCGGGAATCTTGCTGGCCAGATATTCCTCCACCGGCTGCAGAAATGTGCCGACCGTGGTGCAGAAGCCCCAGTTAAAGTCCGATATCAGGTTCTTTAGAAAAATACCGTACTGCACGATGACAGGGTCGTAGTATCCCCATGCGGTACGCATATCCTCCAGCTGCTTTGCGTAACCGCCGGTCACCGCCACAACCGGGTTTGGCAGCATCCGTATCAGCACGAACAGCATCGTCATGATGATAAACAGGCTCACGATGCCCAGCCCGATACGTTTGCAAACATATTTTAACATGTGTGTAGCTCCTTGCTCTTAGATACGCATTAAGGGGAGACGGACAAAACTGGCCATCCCCCTTAATGCGCCTTCGGTGGTTATGCAGTTATCCGCATTCCAGCGGTGATTGCGGATTTACTCAGTAGCTCAACTGGTTGTTCTGCTCCGCGCAGTATTTTGCCCACTGCGCGTCGTCCATGGTGTAGGTCATAAACTGGATGCCGCCGCGGCCCACGATGGAGTTGATGTACTCCTCGCTGCCGTAGACGAGGCGGTGAGAGGCCAGGGATGCGCCGCAGGAGGAGTAGATTGGGATCATGTGGTAGTTCAGCAGCAGACCCTTCTCCATGCCGGCCAGAATTTCGTTGCGTACATCCAGCTCGGCGATGGCATAGGTGCCGTTGTAAAGCTCCTGATACCAGTCATTGAAGCTCATGGTAATCTCTTCGCCCTGAACGGAGATGGTCAGATCCTGATATGGGTCAAAGCCATATTCCATGATGTAATCCGGGTCGGTCCAGCAGATCATCATGCTGTAGGGGTCAAGCTCCGCACCGCCCCATGCGCCGTTGATCATGTCGTCCTGACCGTTGGTCATGCTGGTGTAGTAGTCCTGATCCTCCACAAGAACGAACTTGATGCGGCCCTCCAGAGAAGTACCCTCAGCAGCGGCGAGCATGGCATCCTGGATGTAGTCGACCATCTTCTGATAGGTGGAGTCGGTGCCGTAGACATGGTACTCGATCTCAACGATATCGGTCTCGGAGATATTACCATCGGCGAGACACTGGTCATATGCGGACTGGATCAGGCGTGATGCCTCTTCCTTGTTATAGCCGGTAAGATCTTCCACGCTGCTCACGCCGTAGACATCGCACAATGTGGCCTGAGCGTATTTGCTGCCGCGGTAAGTCGCGCCGGTGTCGGGGTCACAGATATAGGAATCGTTCAGCAGGCCAAAGGCCGGGTCGGAACAAGCGGTGCAGCTCTTGACATAATCTGTGCGGTCGAAGGAATAGGACATAGCTTTGCGGAAGTCGATGTAGGTCAGGATGGTCTTGTTGACACCCGCAACCTCACGGCTCTTAAGCATATCGAAGCCGGTGTTCAGGGAGAGATAGTAGGTGTAGCTCTGGGGAGTGTAGTAGACATAGTCGCTGGTGCCGTACTTCTCCATATCTTCGGCGGCCAGACCGACCGAATCCAGATTGCCCTGCAGGAACATCCACATCTGCGTGGAGTGCTCGTCAATCTGCTGCAGAACGATTCCGGTGGTCTGATACTGGCCCTCATAGCGATCGTCGGAGTAGCCAAACCAGCTCTCATTGCGCTCGAAGCGGATTTCCTTGGACTCCTGATAGCTGACAATCTTGTAGGGGCCGTAGGAGCTGAACTTGTCAACGCTGGTGCCATAGGAGGACTTGTAAATGCCGCCGGTATCAACCTTATTGGCCTCATACAGATCCTCTTTCACCAGAAGCAGATTATCGATATTCATCTCAAAGTCAAACAGGGAGCTGGGATTTTTCAGAATGACAGTAAAGGTGTAGGTGTCATCCTCCACATAGCCGACCTGATCCCAAGTGATGGGCTTGGCAATGTTCTCACAGAACATATAGTTGACCAAGTCGTCCTTGGTCTCGCCCCAAGTGCTGGTCATGTTGAACAGAGCGCCGATGGTTTCATCGGTAGCAGGGATGTAGCCGTCCTCGTTCACCTGGCCGCTCAAAGTAGCATAGTCTTCTGCAGTCAGATAACCGGAATATTCATACAGAGTATAACCATATAGCCACTCCACAGGCACGCTCCAGCCGATATACGCCTTGTTGCCGTCTGCATCCGCATACTGACCATCCGCACCGGCGCTCAGGCTGGCAAAAGCAACGCCCAGATCGGCGGCACAGGTCAGAATCACTTCGCCGGCCTTATCGCTGTTGTAGTAAGCTTCCGCGTTGGCCAATGCCGTACCACCGGTGTAGAACAGCGATGCGCGGTAGTTCTTCATCTCGGGGCTGAGGAACTGCTGCAGGGTGTACTCCACATCATGGGCGGTGATGGGGGTACCGTCCTCCCATGTGGCGTTGGTGCGCATTTTGATCTGCCAGGCGTAGCCCTCGGTAGCATCCGCCGGGACACCATAGGTCTCATTTCCGGCATATTTCGCGGTGACATCCACCGGAAGCTCGGCGGCCAGCTCAGGAACGATGTCGTAGCCGTCTTTCGTCTCGTTCATCCAGAAGCCATAAAATACGGTGACGGTGTAGCCCAGCATGTCATATTCCGAGCTGATCTCCCAGTCGGTCGGCGACCAGGTGGACACGCCGGAATAGGTGCCGTGGTAGGTATAGGTCGACTCCTTGGTGGTACCGGCAGGGGTGGTGGTACCAGCAGAAGCGGAGCCGCTGGTCTGGTCCGGCGTTGCTTCTTCCTTGCCGCATCCCGCCAGAAGCGAGAGCATCATTACGGCTGCAAGCAGCACTGCGATCCATTTTTTCATAGTGTTTCCTCCTCTTTTGGATTAGTGGCGTGCAAAAGCACGATATGAATTAAAGCCGCTGCAGCAGCCAATCCATCAATTCTTTCAAGCTGCCGGCTGTAAAGGGGCTTTCCAGCCCGGCAGTCTTCAGGGCATCCGGGAAACTCTGATTGCCGGATGAGCGACAGAAGGTGAGATAGCTCCTCCACGCGCCCTGCGAATCCTCCTCCAGCCACCGGCTGTACTGCAGAGCGCACACCTGCGCCAGCGCGTAGTCAATGGCGTAAAAGGGCCAGAGAAAGGCGTGGGGTATTCTCTGCCATCGGAAGCCGATTCCGGCTTTTTCCTCTGGGGTGTACTCCCGGAAGGGGAAATAATCCTGCTCCAGCTTTGCCCAGACCTCATTGCGCTGCTGCTTTGTCAGCCCGGGACGCTGGTAGATGATCTGCTGAAATTCATCCTGCTGGCACTGGTAGAGGATCAGGGAAACCGCCTTCTCCAACTGCATCCGGCGGTAATCCTCCGCCCGGTTCCCGAAGAACAGCTCCATATACGGTGCGGCAAAGACCTCCATGGACATGGCGTGGGTCTCCGCCATCTCGGAGGTATACCACCCCCGCTCCCGAATCTCCTCATTCCGCTTCAGATAGAAATAGAAGCCGTGTCCGCCTTCATGACTCATGATGTAGGCGTTTTCGCTGGTACCGTCGAAGTTGGCGAAGATGAAGGGTGAACGGTATGCCTCAAACTGGGTACAGTAGCCTCCTGACTGCTTGCCCTCCCGCATGGTCACATCGTACAATCCGTTTTCCAGCATAAAATCGATGTATTCCTTCGTCTGGGGAGAGATGCTGCCGAACATCTTGCCGGTCATCTCCAAACAGAACTGCTCGTCTCCCAAGGGCATGGGGTTGCCCTCCGGGAAAAACACCCCGTTGTCATAGGGATAGAGCCGTTCCAGACCAAGGCGCTTTCTCCGGCGCTGATTCAGCGCCGCCGCCACGGGAACCAGATATGTCTTCACCTGCTCCCGGAAGCACCGGACATCCTCCGGGGTGTAGCCGATGCGGTTCATCCGCAGGTAGCTCAGCTCCAC
>JBJDYH010000322.1:0-6688 GCA_051867135.1 Faecousia sp.
TAGAGATTGGCGGTTGCCTCCAGCACCTCGCGCCGGTAATCAGACTGACTGGAGGCATTGTTCAGACGTGCCTGGTTGTCAGACTCATCGGTATAAATCGCAGCGATCACTTTATCCGCAGAGCTGACATCTCGCACGCTGTTCTCAAAGCAGCGGATCAGCTCCGCCACACTCAACGGCGTCTGCATCACCAGCTTCAGGACTCGCCGCTCATCTTCAGTTACCTTCTCAGGCTGCATCAGGTAGACAGCTTCACAGAATGTCACTTTCCGCTGCTTGAGCAGTTTCAGAACATTGAAAAATCGCTGCTTGCCCTGGAGCCCTCTCACCGGTACGACATAGGCGTCCGCCAGCATGTTATAAAGTGCATCCGCCCCGGTGTATCCGACTCCCTGGATCACAAGTTTTCGCTTGACCAACATCTCCAGGGATTTGTCGAACGTATCCTGCGCGATTCCTTCGGCCTCAAGCCGCTCCGCGCACTTTCTGCTCAGTTCATCATAGGTCATCACATCCCACAGCAACATGCTCCAGATGCAAAACTCCGGAATGGATACCGGCTGCAGTTTCCCAAGACGCATAATATAAGGCATTTTCTTGCCATTCTCTTCCCGAATCTGATAGCTGCCAGCGGCCGCATAAAAAGTCATCATAGGGTTGTCCTCCTTAACCGTTCTAAAAACACTTACGAAGGTGAATTGGAAGGAACAACAAATCAGGTCAAAGATTCCATCAACTCGGGCTCATTCCGGAGCTTGCTGCGGGCTCTGGAGATCCACGCATTGACATTATTGATGGTGGTTCCATAGATCTCTGCGATTTCCGAGGAGTCATATCCCCGCAGTTTAAGCTCAATGGCTTCGACCCCACGCCGTGCGATGCCCGTATAGCGTTCTCTGCATGCGCGAAGGGCTGCCATCGCGGCGTCATCCGTGATCGTAGACTCGAAGTCCACCTCCGAATGGCTGTAATAGTCAAATAGGTCGCTGCGTTCTCCGAGATCGACGTCCGAGATTCGCTGAGCCCGGTAGTTCATAGCGCGGCAGTGATCGATCATGGCGTTGTAAATGTACCGGCACGCAAAGGGTGCGAATTCGCCGGCCTCTTCCCGGTACTGCATGGCTGCCTTGCAGATGGCTTCACAGCCCACCCCGTAGAAATCATCGTAGGTCAACAGTGGCCGGTTTGGGATTGAGATCCGGGTTCGAATCACCCAGTTGACCAGGTCCAGGTTCTCAACTACAAGCGCATTTTGGTACTCAGTCATACTTCACACCTCCTTACGCAACTCGGTTATTTCTCGCGAGCACCTCATCGCAGAGCTTGATCAGCTCACGGCAGTGATACTCTCCGCACATTCCAATGTGGGCATCCTGTAGACGCAGGCCAAAGGAATCGGCAAACCAGCGGTAAGCGTTCTCCCGCGTCATGATACCGGTCTTCCAGATGAGATCGAATTTCCGATGAGCCCGAATCCGCAGATTCCGCAGATCACCATTTGCCGGCACACCCAGTGGGATATCCGTGCCGGGATGAACTCCAACATAGGTATCGCAATTCGGGTAGTTGTTGCAGACGAGCAGTTTCTTATCACTCGTACAATCGTGATAGATTTCAGATGCTGGTCGCAGCATCATGACTGCGCCGCAATGTGGGCAGCGAAGAGGCCGCTTTGCTCGATTCGTATTCCGTCTTTTTTTCAAAACAATCATCTCCTTTTTGCTTTCTATCTAGAGTTCACTCAAAAAAGAGGGGGGTACCCCCCGTCGCTTCCAAAAATAATTTGTAAACAATTTGTGAACGGGTAAAGAAAAAGAGCTGCGATCGCTCGCAGCTCAGGTTGTCCTTTCTATTGGACAGGTTCTGTGGTAATATATAGAATATAAATACTTTTATGGGCGTAATTTGACGGTTAAGGTGGGATGAACATGGCCCGATCTTCTTTTCAGAAGCTTAAAATCATCTATGTGATGGAATACCTGCTCAAGTACTCCGATGAAGAGCATCCCGTCACGACCAACCAGATCATTGCGTATCTGCAGTCCCACGATATTGCGGCTGAGCGTAAGAGCATCTACAGCGACATCGAATCATTGCGGGACTACGGTCTGGATATCAACCAGGTTTCGGCCGGGAACACCTACGGTTACTATGTGGCAAGCCGTGAGTTTGAACTGCCGGAGCTGAAGCTGCTCGTAGACAGCGTGCAGAGCTCAAAGTTTATCACCCACAAGAAGACTATGTCTCTCATCAAGAAGATTGAGAACCTCGCCAGCGTGTATGAGGCACAGCTTCTCAACCGGCAGGTATTCGTCAAGAATCGGATCAAGACGATGAACGAGTCCATCTACTACAATGTGGATGCGATCCATACCGGCATTGCCAACAACCGAAAGATCCGCTTCCATTACTTCGAGTACACCGTACAGAAAGAGCGCCGGTTCCGCCGGGACAAAGCCTGGTATGTGATCAGCCCGTTTGCGCTGACCTGGGACGATGAAAACTACTATCTGGTCGCCTATGATACCGAGGCTGGGATCATCAAGCACTTCCGCGTCGATAAGATGGTGGACATTGAGATGACCGAGGAGGAGCGCGATGGTCAGGAGGCCTATGCGGCCCTGGACATGGCCGTGTACGCGCGCAAGGTTTTCGGTATGTTCTCCGGAGAAGAGGTGTCTGTCCAGCTACGGTTTGAGAATCATCTGGTTGGGGCCGTTCTCGATCGTCTCGGCCGTGATGTGATGCTGATCGCCGATGGGGACGACCACTTCACTGTCCGCACGAATGTGGTTGTCAGCCCACAGTTCTTTGCCTGGGTGACCGGTTTTGGTTCCAGCGCACAGATTATTGGCCCTGACGAAGTGGTGTCTGCCATGAGGCAGCATATTGAGTCAGTCGCGCAACTATACAGGAGTTAAGATACATGGGAAAAGACAACCTCACATCTCTTCTTAACGAGATGCTTCGCGCCCCTGCAACTCGCGCACACTATTTCTATGATCGCCTGGATGAAGCAGGACTCATTGCCTATGACTACGGATCCTATATGGTCACCGAACCCATCCATGTTGACGAGGAGCTTGCTCGTGTAAAGGATGCAGATTGGAACCTGTGCCGTGCTCTGTTGACCATGCTCTTTCGGGAAGATCACTTTTCCAACGGAAGTTTCCAGCGCCGTGCGGAGCGCGGAGATCTGAAAATGATCCTGGATCGTATGATAGATCTTCTGCACGACGAACCTCGTGTGTTGAAAAGTGCCCGTATCGTCTCAGACGGTTATGGCTACGGGCCGAAACCGCAGCCGGGCGAGGAAATTGAGCAGCATCTTACCATCTCACGGACTGGCAAGGTGTGGTTCTCCGGCTATCACTTTCCGGAAGAAGACTCCGTGAAGGAGGGATTACTCCGCAAAGAGAGAATCTCCATCTCACATGCGGCTGCAGCAGATATTCTGGATGCCCTCTCTGCTGTGTTTGACAGGGGCGATGTGGGCTGCTTTGTGACGGATATGGGCACATGGAATCTGGAGATGCGCTTTAGTGACGGTTCCAAGGAGCGTTACAGTGGGTCCATGTGTTTTGAGCCTGAAATCAGCATCGCCGGTAAGCCATTGTCCCAGTTCATCCGTGATTCCATTCCAATTCGAGATCTCTTCCTATTCCAGCGGCAGTACGATTGAAGATCGGAAAATATTGACGTGAGACAAGTGCCTGTCCGGATTATTGGACAGGCACTGTTTTATACTCATATCATCAAAGGAACAGGAGGTCTTCTATATGCTGGCTGCTATTGTATTTGCGATCCTGTATTTGCCTCTTGGTGTCATCTTCTCCCTCACCAAGAAGTATCGTTAAGGCCTAGGAAGGAGGAATTTCGATGTTCCATCGTATTGGTTTTGCCTCGTGCTCGGATGAGCCTTCTTCTCAAGGTACTCCTTCTGTACCTGCTTCCAACGCAAGCGAACCCAGGAAGTCTGTTGTCCGCGTCCACTTTCCGGCCAGGAACATGACGCTGTCCTACTACAACGATGCGTTCGATCTCAAGGTCGGAGATATCGTCTATGTTGATGGGAAGCTCGAAGGGCTGCGCGGCCGCGTGGTTGATATCACCTACAACTTCAAGATCAAGCTGTCCGATTACAAGCGCGTGATCAGCGTCGCTGATACGGAGGTTAAGGGCGAACTATTCTTCGCTGGGTCGCATTTCATCACCTTCGATCCTACAACGCTGCCCTATTCCAAGGTCATCTCCTGGTTCAAGGCACCCGATAAAGAGGAAGATGTCTATGTATCTGGCAGTGATGATTTCAGCTTTCAGCTGGATGACTTCTCTACCATGAAAATCAGCCACGATATTGCTGAGCGCGGTCATGACTATTACATGGAGAGCCGTGTGCGGTACATCTGCCTCGATGGCATCAAGGGGCGGGCAATCGTGGAAGGTACCCAGATCTATGAGTTGGAATTTGAATGCCAGAATCGTGAGATCCGGAACTTGACCTGCAACTGTTTCTGCAGCTATCCCTGTAAGCACGAATTCGCTGCTATGCTCCAGCTCAGGGAGACACTGGAACTGATTGCGAAGAACTACGAGTCCCAGCATAAAGCGAGCGACTATTTTGCTGCAGTTGTCAAAGGTACACTCATGAGCTTTGCAATTGATGGCAAAGAAACCGGCAGCATCCTCCTCAGATAATATCAAGCGGTCCTCCGTCCTAATGGATGAGGGCCGCTGCTTTTTCCCCAAGTATGATGATAAGGGAAGCCGGGCAGTTACCATGAGGGATAACTGCCCGGCCGTATATCATAATGCTCGATAACAGGTGTGGACCTCTCATCAGGCATTATTCTGCATAGAGGTGGAAGCCATCATCGGTGCCAGCTTTCAAAACCGACAGGTAGTAGTCAGAAGAGTCTGCCGGCACATTGTAGACGAAGACACCGCTCTTTGCAATGTTTGGCGCGAGATCCGTATAGCAGAACGTTTCGTCAAAGTACCACAGGGCATCGGAGTACGGGTCGTAGTTCCTTCCCTGGCTGTCCGTGAGGATGAGGTCGTTGTCAAAACTCATGCTGTCCTTCGTGGTGTTCTCAATGACAACGGAGAAAACAACAAACTTCGTGCCCTCCTGTGCTACCTCGGGATCAAAGTACTCTGCCGTCAGCTCGTTCTTTTCCTCACATCCGGTGATGCAGATTTTGATCGTGGCCAATTCCACTTCCTGACCAAGCGGCACATCATGCCATACCGTGTTTTCCGGAGCTTCCTCACCATCCGCATCATCAAATGCGTCGCCGAACCCCTCAAAAGCACTTGCGATATTGCTGGTCAAAATGTTGGTGATTGCCTTTTCAGACTCATCAGAGAAGGCTGCTATCTTCCAATCTCCGTCTACTTTGACGCAATTGAACGTGACATCTGCAGTTGCGGTACCGGCCTCTACGGACTTGGTCTTCTCCATGAAGATATTGCCAAACAACTCTTCCATCTGTGCGTCATCGGCGCCGCTGAAAGCCATGGCAAAAGCCTGCGTGATGTATTCACCCAGAGCGGAGGTGATGACCGGGCCTGCGTCAACATAGGTGAAAGAGACCGGGACCGTGGCGCTCTCACCGTCAACTTTCGACTCCCCGATCTTGTAGGTCATCTTCGAAGCACATTCCTTCAGATAGGTCATGACCTGCTCGGATGAGAGGTCTTCCTCCATCTCCGCATCGTCATACGGATCTTCCAGGTCTTCAGAACCGTTTTCCATGCAGGTGGCAGCTTTCTCAAAGTCGAATGCCTGAACGGCACTGCAGAAAGTTGTCACAACGGTGTCCGGCTTGCTACCAGAGCATCCGACGAGAGACAGTGCAAGGATCAAAGCAAGGGCAAGCGATACTACTCTTTTCATTTCCAGACCATCCTTTCATTTTTCCGGGGCAATTCCAGCCCCATGTTAGTCCGGATTATAACGTGTGCCTTGTCCCATAGTACGGACAAGCACTGTCTCATATGCCCCTTTTTAATCCAAGATCCACCAGTAGTCCAGGATTCTGCGGTATCGTTTCCCCTTCAGTGGAAGCGTACACTCTCGCCGGCAACGCTTGCTGGTGAGGCGCTTGAGCAATTTCTTTTCTTTGCTGCTGCGTGGGTACTTGATATAGTATCCGGAATGGAGCAGGGTCGGACCGTCAAAACCCCAATCAACATAGGGTGCCCGGGGAATATACCGTCTGGAAACAGCACGCACGAGTGCATCATTTTTCCTGGTACGCATTTCTCGTCGGTATGCAGCCCCTGTGAGTCTGCCGGGAGATGGCGGGAGCATTTCAATCCGCAAGGCCTCGATCCGCTCGATTTGCTCGTTTAACTCTGTTTCTGTCATAGGCTTTCCCATTCGGTACAGTGCGGGTCACCGGCGAGATGCCGTACCAACTACCGCGCTGCTTGGCATGATGTTCTCTTTGCGCTTTCTTGCTCTGCTTTTTCAGAGGCACAAGCTGTTTCATTGTGATCACCACCTCCCATGCTTCTGCGCTCAAGGATCTTCTGTCTCAAATCATCACAAAAAGTCGGGTAGTCCGGGTGGCCGCAGAGGAGCATCTTATTGGTCAACTCGCTGGCGGCTGCCATGAAAGCACTGACATCGCGCTTCCTGCATCGGCAGAGAATCACGCGGTAAGGTATGTCATCCCTGCAA
>JBJDYH010000323.1:0-1676 GCA_051867135.1 Faecousia sp.
AAAGCTGACCGAACACGGAGGCATCCTCACGAATGCGCTGATACCGTACAGATAAGCCCAGGCTCTTGGCCAGCGCAACGGGGTCAACCCATACCGGCGGCTGACCTCTCATGGGAATGCTTAAAGCTGTGGGGTAATGTTTAGTCAAGAAGGCTGTAGCAACATCGTCCAGATTGGTATAAGGAATGATGGGAACCAGGGAATCGTCCATAGGGTCTTTGGGGCGGCTTTTTCCGTTGTACTTGGATACGCTAAGAATCTCAAAGTCATCAAGGTTCTTGTCCAGATCACCACGGCAGTGAGCCATCATCCACACAATATTTTCATCATAGTCGTCGTAATGATAGTCACCCTCATGCACTTCAAACCAAATGGATACCGCTACATCAAAGTGGATCTCCATTCCGGGTTTGTCTTCAACCCAAACATATTCGACTCTCACATTGGAGATCTCATGATCTCCGGCACGGTGAATTCTTTTTTGCTTGAGGCCAAGAGAGTGGATATTGGCATCCAGGCAGCTTTCGGCAGCAGCCCAGAAATCGTTATCAAATCGCTTCTTTACATAGTCAGTAAATGAACGGTGTGCTGCCATAATCTACCCTCCCCGATAATTGTTACAGATCCAGCGTTTCTACCTCTATTTTTTTCCGGCTTAAATAACAAGCATAAAGCATATCCGCCGGAATCAATCGGATCTGGATGTCTTCCAATCCCAAGCCGGAAAGCATATCCAATTTTGCCTTGCCTTTGTTTATAATCTCCTTGCCTTCGGTCGGCATCAAAAAGCAGTTCTTAACAACCGCAATATGGTGGTCAGTTAAGAATTTCTTATATGCCAACTGGTACATATACTGTTTTATAATATCGCCCACACCTGGATTACCTCTTAATGTGCGACTTTTCTCGAGTTGAATCAAATAGTATTTTGCATCGAATATGATAAACCAGTCTTGCCCCTCATATTCATTGATGGTGATAAGGTCGGGGATAAGGGTATCCTTTGGCTCATGCACAAAACCTTCTCCACACCATTTCGGCTTTTCCACCAAATCTATCAGTTTGGTTTTCTTGTTATATCCTGCCGCCAACGGCACCTTCATCTGAAGCTGACCTATCGCAACGCCTAACTTGTTTCCGAACACGGCGGCACAAGCCTTTTCCCAAACGGCGTGGAATGCGGTAGTACCGAACATACTGATGCCTTGGTTTTCTTCTAACAGTTTTCTGTCCTGCGTAATATAAGTGTAGATTGTTTTAAGAAGTATCTGTCGGCGTGTATTGAACTGGACGTTCAATTCTTTCATGATTCGCTCAAGAATGTATTCCTTTTCGCCAAAGTCCTCTAATGTTTCATCACTCAGAGACACCGGCTCCATATCGAACAATTCTTCCAGTCCGGCATCATGGAGTTGCTTGGAGCATTCTGTGAGAATGCATTCATGCAGACGCTTAAAGTAATCCATCTCATCTTCCACAGACCTGTGAGTAATCAGTTCTGTATAATACGGACGGCCTTCCTCCATAATGGCAAACCCATCATTCTTGAAAACATTGATTCCCATTTTGTAACCGCAAATCAGGAGTAAACTTTCATATTTTTCCCATACAATCAAATTATTCCTCGAGAGGGGGTTCATTTGAAAATCATAAAAATATATGGTTTCACCGAAGAA
>JBJDYH010000324.1:0-6656 GCA_051867135.1 Faecousia sp.
CTTCTTCTTTGACGGCAAAGGCGCTCCCAGAAGGAAAAAGAAAAAGCAGGAATAAGGATTCTAAAAAAGCTCCCCCTGAGGCGTGTGCTGGTAAGACAGTAATTTGAGATAATTACGAAATCGGCAACTGCGAAACAGGATTGGACAAAACAGGCGGCATTCAACTTCAGTTGGGTGCTGCCTGTTTTTGTGCAGCTAAGGGTTGAAAATCGCTTATTTTCTGTTCTGTAAGGTAGGGATAGTGAAAAGGGTGAAATAGTTGTCATCTCGGTAATGAAAGCACTCCTGAATAGTGAATCGCGCTACAATAAACAGCGTTCGCTGAATAGAATGGACTTTTCCGTTTGCAATAACTTTCCCTATAAATCGTAAAGCTGATAGATCAAGGATCGATGCGAAGTACACACGACTTCATCAAAAACGCTCAAACGCCGAATGCTTGTAGCAAATGACCTGCTATAAACGATAAATTTCCGCAGACAGCTTGAAAGAGGTCTTGTCATTGTGCTATAATATGTGTACACACTCTGACGATTTTGGAGGGCTTTTCTATGAAACGTACTATCGCATTGTGGCTATCCATAATGTTGTGTTTGTTATTAGCAGCTTGTTCGCAGGATTCCTCGGATCTTCTGAAAGTTCCAGTGTCTGCAAATGATTGCAAAGGCAAAAATTATCAAGATGTAGTGAACGATATATCTGCGGCAGGATTCGTAAATATCCAGGCAAAAACAATAGAGGACCTTGTTACGGGATGGCTGACGAAAGATGGGGAAGTAGAAGAAGTAACTATTGACGGAAACGGTTCGTTTCGAGCGGGAGATACGTTTGATAAAACTGCTGCAATCATAGTTTCTTATCATACCTTTCCGAGCAAGAACGAGGAGATTACAACCGATTCGGCGGGACACTCAGAAATAAGTACGCCCCCTGAAAATTACAGCACTGAGACAGAGAAGTGGCTTGCGTCAAGCGAATATGCCGATTGTGTAGCAGACGGAAAATTTCCTGCTGTTCCGGGAAATAATCCCTACGGCAGCGGTGTAAACGAGAGCAGCAGGAACCCCAGCATTTACTATCTTAACTCTTCAATGAGGGGCCCTTGGGGCAAAGAAACGGAATACGGCGATTACGAATATTATATCCCCAGTGGAAAGTATTTAGTTATGAATGCTTCTAACCCCAAGCAATACGATTATGTGGCAACTGCCTGTAACGTGTATGTTGGCAATCCAGAAAATGATGATGAATACGCTACTTACTCTTTTTCACAATATGGTGAAATTCAAGAAATCTTTATTCCAGATGGATACTATGTGAGCCTGACGGTATCGGGGATTATTACCCTTGAACCACTTGAACAATAAGGAGGCGCATCAAAGTGGCGAAAACAATTCGTTGCCCCAATATATTCTGCAACAGCACAAATGTAGTTCCCATTTCAACTAAAACAAAGTTTTCTTTTGGCAAAGCCGCTGTCGGTGGAGCAATTGGCAGTTTATTCAATCCATTGGGAACTGCTGTTGGTATTGCAACAGGTATTAACGGAAAACATGGGAAAACGAAATTTATATGTCAAAAATGCGGAAAAGTATTTGAGCGAAAAGTTTGACAAAGACGTTGCAAGGAGGGTAGGCACATGGACCCATTGGCTATTAAATTTGAAGAGGAAATCCGCGCCAAGATGCTTCATGCAAAAAAAGAGTGTAGATACAATCCCACACGTTTTAACCAGATGTTAGCCAAGTATGGTGGTGTTGAAACGGCTAAACGGCTAATTGCAAATGCTCTCCAAACAGGAAATACATCAGACGGTTTTACTACGCTGTGTCTTTGCGGGAGATTAGATTTAACGATGGAAAATTCTGTTTGCAAGCCTGAATATCAATCCCTGTTCTCTCCCGAAGAAATAGCATATTGCAAAGAAGTTCTTGGATAAAAAAATTCGTGCTTTTAATGGCTCGATTCTGATTTTGAGGTACAGTTAATGTCAGAAAAGCGAAAACCCGCAATCCGTCAACGACCGATACAGGTCAAATTCTTTGTAGACGAAAAAGAGCTTGCTGCCATCAAGCAGCGAATGATGGAGTCCGGCACGGATAATCTTAGTGCCTATCTTCGCACCATGGCTATGGAGGGGACTTTCCCAACTGCCGATGGCGAGAAAATCTCGAAACAGGGAAAACCGCAAAAGTCGTGACTGCCTTATTACGATTTTTACGAGGAACAGCGCCAACGGTGCGCAGCCAATTTCTCCGAAATTGTTGAAGGGTTTGGGATGCTGCCCAACAAGTTTTTGCACGAGTGGGTACCGCCGTGCATTGCTTGCTAACTCCATCTATGGGGTTAGCAAGCAAACTGGATTTTGCAAAAATCGCAGAGTGTACATACACCTGCTGTGCTTGCTATTCTGCAAGTTCAGCAGGTGGCAAGTACGGCGATTTTCTCAAGTGGGGCCCCACTTGATTTGCTTGCTATTCGTCCTATCCATAATAACAAGCGCCATTTCCCGAATGGAAATCGGCGGCAAATGCCGCCTTGTCTGCCCAAAAGCGAAACAGGCGAACAGAAGTCAATGGCGGCGAAGCCGTTCATCTTGACCATTGACTTTGTTCGGCGGTTTTGCTACACAGCAATATTTGTACTGAGGAGAATTATAATGCGAGCACCTTTCCAAATACTTGCAATACCATATCAGATTATTGATGGCTCTCCGAGATATTGTGTGTTCCATCGTGCCGACCACGATCAATGGCAGTTTATCGCCGGTGGTGGTGAGGATAATGAAACACCGCTTGAAGCAGCGAAGAGAGAAACTTTGGAGGAAGGTGGCGTTCGAGCTGAACGGTGGATTGAGCTAAAAAGCTTGGCTTATATCCCCGTGACGATCATATCCGAGGAACGCCGTCAGCATTGGAGCAGGGACACCTATGTAATTCCCGAATACACTTTCGGCTTTGAGTGTCAAAATGATATAGAGCTTTCTCACGAACATATCGAGTGTGTCTGGCTGACCTATGAAGAAGCCAATCAAAGGTTAAAATGGGATTCAAATCGCACGGCACTGTATGAATTGAATTGCCGTTTGATGGAAACGAATCGAAACGAATGAAAAGGAGGCATTGACCTATGGACAACAAGAAAAAGGACGACGAAATCATCGAACTGACCGAGGAAGAACTGGATGAAATTTTCGCTGATGAAGATTTTGAAAGCGACGATGGCTGTGAGGAAGTCCACTCTTTCGTTTTCTCCAATCCCGATCCGTATGCCAAGGTCGAGCCTCGTGGCGATGATGCCCCAAAGCGAGAGTTTTCTTTCGATGAAAAAGGCAACATCGTTGTGAAGAATCCGTCCGCCTTTTGGCTGCCCGACATCAAAATCGTGGACGAGCATGGCGGCACGGAATACACAGTGACCGGCAGCTATGAGGGAACAGAAACCCTCGATAGAAAGCTCAAACGCATCATGGAGCAGAACGCCGCCGATGATGAGACAGATATCACGGAGGACGCCGATGAGTAACGACGCCTCTCTTGATATAAACAAAAAGTCCAATCCTGTTCAGACAGTTGCCCCGACCAACAAGGAGGATAACGATATGTTAAGGGCAACCGACAAAATCACAGCACTTTATTGCAGACTGTCCGTAGAGGACGCCAAGGAAAAAGGCGGCAAGGATGACCCGTCGAATTCCATTCAGCATCAGCAGATCATGTTAATGGAGTACGCTAAGTCCCGACATTTTCCGAATCCAACCTATTTTATTGACGATGGGTACAGCGGTGTTGAGTTCAACAACCGCCCCGGCTTTCAGCGGATGCTTGCGGAAATTGAAGCCGGTCATGTGGACACGGTCATCACCAAAGACCTATCAAGACTGGGGCGTAATTCCTCGCTGACAGGTTTGTACATCAACTACACGTTTCCTCAGTATGGCGTTCGGTACATTGCTGTCAACGACCACTTTGACACCATTGACCCCAACAGCACCGACAACGACATTGCGGGAATAAAGAACTGGTTTAACGAATTTTTTGCGAAGGATACCAGCCGGAAAATCCGTGCCGTCAACAAGGCGAAGGGCGAGCGCGGAGAGCGGCTGACCACCAACGTCCCATACGGCTACAAGCGGAATCCCGATGATCCGAAAGCGTGGATGGTGGATGAAGAAGCGGCACAGGTTGTGAAGCGGATCTTTACACTCTGCATGGAGGGCAAAGGGCCAAGCCAGATCGCCGCGCTGCTGGAAAATGAGCACATTCTGAATCCCACCGCCTACAAACAGCGGGAGGGCAGAAAAACGCCGCATCAGACACCGGAGAACGAATACCGCTGGCATGAGAGCACCGTTGCCTACATTCTCGAATACATGGAGTACACCGGCTGCACGGTCAATTTCAAGACCTACAGCAACTCCATTTATGACAAGAAGCAGCGGGAGAATCCGATGGAGAATCGAAAGATTTTCTATAACACCCATCCGGCAATCATCTCGTTGGAGGTCTTTGATAAGGTGCAGGAGGTCCGGCGGCAGCGGCATCGCAGAACCGCAACAGGCAAGAGCAATATGTTCTCCGGTCTGGTGTTCTGCAACGACTGCAAGCAGAAGCTCTATTACTCCACTACCAACTATTTTGAAAAGCGGCAGGACTTCTTCATCTGCTCCACCCACCGAACCAACAAGGATAAGTGCAGTGGACACTATATCCGGGCTGTCGTGTTGGAACAACTCGTCTGGAAGCACATCCAAGAGGTCATATCGGTGGTCATTCGCTATGAGGCATACTTCCGTTCGGAAATGGAGCAAAAGCTCCGTATGCAGAGTGAGGAAACCATGCGGTCGTGCAGGAAACGGCTGACGCAGGCTGAGAAACGAATTGGAGAGCTTGACCGTCTGTTCATCCGCATTTATGAGGACAATGTCGCTGGAAAGCTGGATGATGAACGCTTCGCCATGATGAGCAAGAACTACACCGAGGAACAGAAAAACCTCAAGACCGAGGTCAAGGATCTGCAACAGCGAATCCATGAACAGGAGCAGCAGGCAGAGAATATCGAGCAGTTTGTTCAGCGGGTAAAGAGAAACAGCACCCTCACGGAGCTGACGCCCTATGCCCTCAGAGAGCTTGTCAAGGCGGTCTATGTAGAAGCGCCTGACAAGTCCAGCGGCAAGCGCAGACAGAGGGTACATATCGAATATGACCTCGTAGGCTACATCCCCGTGGACGAGCTGCTAAAAGCGGAACAGGCATGACCGAAATCATGCCTGTTCCAAGAAATTGCAATATTACTGTCTTACCAGCAGGGAACTTGCGGGGAGCTTTTTTCTATGTGTGGGACGCAGGCAGTCAAATCTCATCAATGCTTCCCTGGAACTCATAGGAAAAATCATCCGGATCTACGAAGAAAACGTAATCCTTCGATCCCTGATAATACGGCCCGATGTCCATGAACACTGCAATTTTATCCCCAATCTTTTCAACTTTCTTTGCCCAGCAGTATTCCACATCAAAACTCCCTATTCGATGGATTGTTCTGCCATTTGCGTCCACCGCGAAGAAATCCGGTCCCATGTATCCGGATATGTACGCAGTCCCGTCCCCGTCGACATATCCGACGGGACAGCATCCTTGAAAGTCCCCGTTTTTCCAGATTACGTCGCCTGTTGCCGTATCCAGAACGACGATCGCACCATCTTCACAGAAATAGTATCGGTCCCCTTTACAGAGCATTTCCGAAATAACTGGTGCCTGCGTTCCCGGATCATAGATATCCGAGGTATATACCCACTGAGTATTCTTTTGCGCATCCAGTCCCACAATTTCCGCATATTGTCCATTCTCATCTTCATAATAGGAAAACTGGATTTCTTCTGCAGGGGGATTTGCGGCAGCCGTGGGCTGCCCGGTGGTTGACGCTGGTTTCGTCTGCATCACCGTTCCGGTCTGCGGTCCGGACTGTGCCTCCGGCGCTCCGTTCCTGTCCAGACAACGCCAGATGATCAGCGCCGCTGCCACGACAGCGACTGCAAGAGCAGCGGCTGCCATCCGTCTGCCGGAACCGCTGTCCCGCTTACGCATTCGTTTTCCGCACCTGCTGCAATACATCGCGTTTTCACTGATTTCCGAATTTCCGCAGCGCGGACAGACTGCTGCAGCGGCCTTGCATTCTGTCAGTCTGGTTCCGCAGTTGCTGCATACATTTGCTCTGTCATCGAACCGCATTCCGCAATTTCCACAAAACTTTGCCATGGGAAAGATCTCTCCTTTACATTATAGGATTACACTTGGCTGCGTAAGCAAATCATCTTCCAATATTCCGGAACCGGAGGCGGGGTAACATATGCTTTCGTCGCTCACATCATAACACACCCGGTAAGTTTTATCCATACCTGTCGGCACATTTTTGTCCTTCGGATAAACGCTTGCAGGCAGCAAAAAAGCGATACCCAGTCAGTGAAACCGGGTACCGCTTGTTTTTTGCAGCCAATTCTGCCTGGCAGATGCCGTAAGCAAAAATCAAATATAGTTTTGTTTTGCGAACACAGGAACAGCCGGAGGGCAGTTGGTATTTGGGGGAAGCTTAGTACATTCCGCCGCCCTGAGCTGCGGCAGCCGCGGCAGCGGCATCGGCAGCGGGATCGGGCTTGTCAA
>JBJDYH010000325.1:0-27345 GCA_051867135.1 Faecousia sp.
TCGACCTCCAGCGTGACAGGCTGGCGTGCTAACCGACTGCACCACCGGGCCAAATATGGTGGGAACAACAGGGCTCGAACCTGTGACCTCCTGCTTGTAAGGCAGATGCTCTCCCAGCTGAGCTATGCTCCCATACCGCGTTGCTGAGCGGCGCGCATCTCAGCGACGGGTATCATTATACACAGGGACGGACATTTTGTCAAGCATTTTCTGCAATTTTTTTGCAACAATTTTCAAGTATCAAAAGCCCGGAAGTTCCCTCCAAAATAGAGAACAAATCAAATTTTCTTCAGCAGTTCGTCAATATCTTCCGGCGTAAAGCTGTACACCGTGTCACAAAACTGACACTCCACAGGGAAGGTTTTCTTCTCGTCACGAATCTCGGTAAGCTCCTTGCGGCCAAGGCTGATGAGGGCATCGGCAACCCGCTCCCGGGAGCAATAGCATTTGTAGGAAACCTCGGTAGTCTCCATAAATACAACGCCCAATTCCCCTACGACTTCCCCCAGAATATCCTCCGGGCTCATCCCCTTTTCCAGCATAGCGGTGACCGCTCCGGCTCTCTGGATTCCTTTTTCCAGAATGTCAATCGTTTCCTCGGGAGCGCCGGGCAAAAGCTGGAGCAGATAACCACCGGCTACCTTCACGGACATATCCTTATCCACCAGCACGCCAAGGGCGCAGGCAGTAGGAATTTGCTCGCTTTGGGCAAAGTAAGCGGTTACATCGTCGCCAATTTCGCCGGAAACAAGCTCCACAGAGCCAACATAAGGCTCCTTCATTTGCAGGTCACGGATCACCGTCAGACTGCCGTTACCCACGGTAGCGCCTACATCCAGCTTGCCGGGGTGCTTCTCTACCAAAGGCACTTTGGGATTTACTACATAGCCACGGACATTGCCGATGGGGTCGCTGACGCAGACGATACCGCCGATGGGGCCGTCGCCACGGATTTGCAATGTCATAGAGCCGTCTTCCACCTTCTGCATATTGCCCATCATGGAAGCGGCGGTAAGGGCACGGCCAAAGGCGGCAGTCGCGTTGGGGGTAGTCCCCTGAATCTCAGCGCCACGGCGCACCAGTTCGGTAGAACGGATGGCAACCACCTTCACAAAGCCATCCATGGTCATACCTCTTACAAGATAATCATTCATTTGATTTTACCCTTTCTTGCTTTGATATAAATTCTCTGCTCCCCTTCCCTAGGAGCTTCCATACGGCGGTCGCCGTAGACACGAACAGAAGTAAAGCCCGCCTCTTTTAAGTAACCCACAAGCTGCCCGGCAGAATAAGCGTATTCCCGGTGCTCTTCAAAACTGCGGCGCCATACATCCCCACAGCGCTGGAAAATATCCATGCCGTAGGAACAAATATTGGTTTCCTCGTCAAACTCTCCCCGCCAGACGCAGTAAACATCCTCGTCTTCATCCAGAAATACCTGGCCGTCCATGGCTCGAAGCTTTTGGGGGGTATTTACATCGAAGATAAAGCAGCCACCGGGGTTGAGAACCTTATAAATACGGCGGATGGCTTCCCTACAGTCATCAGGCTCCGTAATATAGTCCATGCTGTCCAGAGCGCATACAGCCAGGTCTACCCCCCTTGCGAGGCGAAGCTCCTGCAGGGGCTGGCAAATAAACATAGGAGGCTTAGAAAGGGCCTGAGCCTTCTGCTGGGCTTGTGTGAGCATTTCCTCCGACATATCTACGGCAACCACATCCATGCCCTTTTGGGCCAAAATCAGAGCCACAGAGCCTGTACCGCAGGCTAAATCCACCGCTGTGCGGGGGCTAAGCCCTTCCTTGGCTAAAATGTCCATATAAAAGGCAACCGTAGACTCATAGTCAACATCCCATGTAAGCCGGTCATAGCTGCTGGCTAAGGCATGATAGGCGTTCATTTGGCCCCTCCCTCCTGAAAAAAGCATCCCGGAGAGGCCCTCCGGGATGCCCTATTGCGTATCATTAGCGGTTGAACAGATCCAAGAAAGCGTCGATATCGGTGAGGCTGCGGGTCTTGGGAGCGGCCTCGCCGTTACCCTCGCCGGAAACGGCTGCGGGAATATCCTCTTCCTCCTCCTTGGGAGCAGCGGGGCGAGGATCAAAGCCGGTAGCGATAACGGTAACACGCATCTCGTCCTTCAGCTCGTCGGTAGTGGTAGCGCCGAAGATGATGTTGGCATCGGGGTTGACGGCCTCCGCTACCAGATTGGCGGCGGTCTCTACATCGTCCAGAGTCATCTCCAGAGAACCGCTGACATTCACCAGCACGCCGGTAGCGCCGTTGATGGAAGTCTCCAGCAACGGGCTGGAAACAGCAGCCATGGCAGCCTGCTCAGCCTTCTCCTTGCCGGTAGCCACGCCAACGCCCATGTGGGCACGGCCGGCATCCTTCATGACGGCGGAAACATCAGCGAAGTCCAGATTGATGATAACCTTATCAGAGTAGCCAACCAGCTCAGAGATAGAGGTAACAGCCTGCTTCAAAACATCGTCAGCGATGCCGAAAGCGTTGGCAAAGGTAATCTTCTGGTCGGTAACATACTTCAGTCGGTCGTTGGGAATGATGATCAGGGAGTCCACCTTGCCGGACAGAGCGGCAATACCGGCCTCGGCCTGACGCATACGGTTAGCGCCCTCGAACTTGAAGGGCTTGGTAACAACGCCAACGGTGAGGATACCGGCCTCGTGAGCCAGGTCTGCCACGATGGGAGCAGCGCCGGTACCGGTGCCGCCGCCCATACCGGCGGTAATGAACACCATATCGGTGCCTTCCAGAGCCTTAGAGATGAGACCACGGCTCTCCTCAGCGGACTTCTGACCAATCTCAGGCTTAGAGCCTGCGCCCATTCCGCCGGTGAGCTTTTCACCGATCTGAATCTTGTTGGGACATACGGACTTGTTAAGGTCCTGCTTATCAGTATTGACAACCACAAAATCGACACCGTCTACGCCGCCCTCGATCATGCGGTTAATAACATTGTTGCCGGCGCCACCGACGCCGATGACCTTAATTTTTACAACTCTCTCTTGGAAAACTTCAGCCATAATTGCTATCCTCCTATGTATGTGTGGCCGGAAAGGGATACTCCGGCACCGATTTTATAATACTACTTATTCATTCTATCCCGAAAAAGCGATTTGGTCAATAGAAAAATACAAAATTCGTCAAAATAATTTCAATCCGGATACGGTTTCAGGACTAAGGAAGCTCTGATTGAATCGGCAAGAGCTGGAGACGATTTATTCAGAGTTTCCCTAATTCAGGTAGGCAAAGGTAAAAATCAAGTCTCTCTGGACGCGGAAAGACACATCAATCTCACCGATGGGGTTATCGTACTCCTCGTTGATTTTGGTGATACCCTTTGCCGCCAGCTCCACCTTCACAGCCAGCTCTGCCTTGTTGCCCAGGTTGATTTCATACTGCTGGCCGTAGGTAACGGTAATATTCGCCATATCGGAAACATCCACGCTGACGATTTTATCAATCATCTGGTATTTTTCAAAATACTGTAAAATTTCCACCGCGGCATTGAGCCGATCCTCACCAAAGATGGTAACAGGCGCGTCTACGCTCTCCCCATCCTCCGTAGTGGCCACAGGCTTATCCTGCTCCTCGTCGGCGGCGACTGCCTGTTGGCTCTGCTGGGGCTTGTACAGCTCCACACCCAGAATATTGGGGTAGGTTCCCGCCTCACCGGTGTTGGTGGTATCCACTACAATGCCTTCGTTGGTAATCAGCCACAGGCGGTTGCCGGTATCCCGAATGGCATACATGACATCCTGCTCTTCTATGTAAATATTTACAGTATTGGGCAGTTTTATTCCTACCCGAACACTTTTTACATAGGGCAGCTTGGTGGTAATATTTCCGGCAATCTCCGCATCGCTGATCAGCAGCAGATTGTCGCCGTTTTGGATGCCGGAGGCCTCCCGAATGGTCCACTCGTCGTATTTTTCCGCGCCGGAGACCGTAACGGTATCCACATGGAAGAAAATCGCAATGCCGAAAATCAATGCCAGCACCACAGCAACCACAGTTAGAAGCCCCGTAAGCAGTCTGCCCCGGCTAAAAGGGGTTGCCGCGGTATATACCACATCCGGGGCATTGGATTTCCGTTTGCGCCGCACAGCAGTTGTATTGGAAGATGCGCGTCTGCTTTTCCCGGCAGTGGCTGTTCGAGCAGTTTTCCCGGCAGCGGCGGCGCGGGTAGCTTTCCCGGCAGCGGCAGCATTTCGGGTTCGGGCCGAAGCGCCGGAGGCTGAAGCGCGGGATGCCGAGCCTTGGCCTTTGCGTTTTGTATCGTTCTGTCTAGTTTCCATTGATGACTCCTTAGGTGCAAAGGGGAATTACTTTTGGGCCAGCTGCTCAATAATCTTACAGATTCGCTGAGCGCTGTCCAGCACCACGGCTCCTTTCAGAGCGGTGGACATGGCATCGTAGCGGGCCTTATCGGAAAGAATTTGGGCTACGGTATCGTAAAGAACCTGCGCCGTGCAGTCCTTTTCCAGCACCACCACAGCGCCGCCACGGGCTTCAATGGCGCGGGCGTTCTTTTCCTGGTGGTTATCGGTAACATTGGGGGAAGGAATGAGAATACAGGGCGTTCCGGTTGCGGCTATCTCATTCAGGCTGGAAGCGCCCGCCCGGCTGATAATCACATCCGCGGCAGCCATGCAGACAGGCATATTGTAGATATACTCCCGTACATCCAAGGATTTGGCATTTTCAAAATCCACGCCCACTTCTTTTATCTTGTCCGGCATCCAGCCCCAGCCGAAGCTGCCCACACCGTGGATATGCTGGTAAGGGAAGCCGTTATCCTGCTCCAGCTTCATAAAGTCCGCCATGGCAAGGTTCATCATCCTTGCGCCCTGACTTCCAAAGGTGGACAGCACCACCGGGCGCTCGTCCAGAGAAAGCTCCTTTCGGGCATCTTCCTTGTTCCCAAAGACAAACTCCTGACGCACAGGCATGCCCACAATCTCCACCCGCTCGGGATGCTGATAATGCTTGACGCTTTCTTCAAAGCAGACAAGCACTCTGTCGGCAAATTTGGCGGCCATTTTGGTCGTCAAACCGGGCATGGCGTTGGCCTCATGGACACAGACGGGAATATGCAGCTTTTTGCCCGCCGTCAAGGCGGGATAGCTGGCATAGCCGCCGGTACCCACAATTACATCGGGCTTAAACTCCTGAAATATCTTTTTGCAGCCGGAAACTGCGGATAATACATTTTTAACGGCGCCAACATTCTTTTTGATGCCGGAAAAGTTCAGCTTTCGGCTCATACCGGAGGCCGGGAATGTGCGCAGCTCGTAGCCTGCCTGAGGCACCAGCTTTTCTTCCATGTGGCCGCAAGCGCCGATAAAAAGAATGCTGCAGTCGGGATGGCGCTCCTTCAAGACATTGGCTACGGCAATGGCGGGGTTGATATGCCCGGCGGTACCGCCGCAGGCAAATACTATGTTCATATTGGTTCCTCCTGTCGTTTCGCCTGATTGCGGTAGCGGGAAATGCCCAGAACAATCCCCATTTCCCCAAGGTTTACGGCCAGCGCCGTACCCCCATAGGAGAAGAAAGGAAGGGCAATGCCTGTGGATGGCAGCAAATTGGTGACCACACACAAGTTCAGCACCGTTTGCACCGCAATCAGAGTCACAAGCCCGGCACACAGGACTGTGGAAAACCTGTCCGGCGCGTGCAGGGCAATCCAGTAGCCGCGAAGAATCAGAGCGGCAAAGAGGGCAATAATCAAAACCGCCCCCACAAGGCCCAATTCCTCACAGATAATGGCAAAAATATAGTCGTTATACTGAAAAGGCAGATATAGATACTTCTGCCTGCTTCTTCCAAATCCTAAGCCGAATACACCGCCGGAGCCGATGGCATACAAAGATTGCAAAATCTGATATCCGGTATCCCCCGGGTCTTGTTCAGGGTGGAGCCATGCGGTAACGCGGTCACCGGCATAGCCCATAAAGCTGATGTACACCAGCACAAAGGCCACAGCGGCCCCGATTCCGGCCAAAATCCATTTGGGGCTGGTGCCCGCGACAAACATCATTACCACCGCCACCATGCCCATAAGCATAATGGCGGAAAGATGCTTTTCCAGCGCCAGAGGCACCAAAATCCCCATCAGCGCTGCCCCAAAGCCCAGTACGCCGTAGCGAAACTCCCGGGCAGAAGCCCCATAGAGCCGGGTAAGGCGGGCAAACAGCACGATCAGGGTAAATTTGGCGATTTCCGAGGGCTGAAATTGCAGCCCGGCGATATTGATCCACCGTTTGGCTCCGTTGACGCTCTGCCCTACCACCAGCACCAAAAGCAGCAGCACAATGCTCAGGCCGTAGAGATACCAAGCCGTATTCTTCCAGAAATCGCTGGGTAGACGGCTGAGCACCCACATGGCAGCAAGGCCAATGAGAGCGCATACCCCCTGCTTTTGCAGGTAGCGGGTAGAGATGCGGTAGCCGGTATCATACATGCTTTGGGCGGAGCTGGCGCTGTAGAGCATAGTAAGCCCCACCGTAAGCAAAAGCATAAGCAAAATGAGAAAAACAGGGTCAACACTTGTCCCTTTTTGCAAGGGGTCCTCTTTGGCATTCAGGCGACGCTGCAATGCCATAAAAGCCTCCTATCAGAGTATTATCAGGCCCTCACTACATCCATCAGGCCGGAAATGCTGAACCATGCCAGCAGGCACATAAGGGCAGAAACGGCAGCAAAGGTAATGACGATCCGCTCCTCCTTCCAGCCGCACATTTCAAAATGGTGGTGCAGCGGCGCCATCTTAAAAATCCGCTTGCCATGGGTCAGCTTGAAATAGCCAACCTGCAGAATTACGGAAAGAGTCTCCACAATGTAGACAAAGCCTACCATCAGCAGCACCAAAGGCATATCCAGCGCAAAGGCCAAAGCGCAGACAATACCGCCCAGGAACAGAGAGCCGGTATCGCCCATGAATACCTTGGCAGGATGCCAGTTATAGAACAGGTAGGCAATCAGGCCGCCTACCAGGCAGGCAGGCACCAGAGCCAAATCAAAGCGCTTCAAAGCCACGGCGGCTGCGGCAAAGAAAAGCATGACCGGGATGGTAACGCTGGAGCTGAGGCCGTCAACGCCGTCGGTAAGGTTGACCGCGTTGACACAGCCTACCATGACAAACATGGCAAAGAAAATATAGGCAATGGGATGAATCTTAATAAACACATCCACAAAGGGAATATACAGCGTGCAGCTCATAATGCCCTGACGGTACAGCACATACAGGTAAATCGCGGAAACGGCAAGCTGGAGGGCAGACTTCTGAATGGCAGTCAGGCCCAAATCCCGCTTGTATTTTACCTTGCAGAAATCGTCCAAAAAGCCTACCAAACCAAAACACAGGCCCACCGCCACTACATAAAGGGCGGAATACTCCTTCATAAAAAACACATTGACCAGCAGGCAAATAATAAGGGCAAAAATGAACATCAAGCCGCCCATAAGGGGAGTACCCGCCTTATAGTTATGCCAGGTAGGGCCGATATCCCGCAAGGACTGGCCGGCCTTCAAAGCCCGCAGCAGGGGCAGCAGAAAATGTCCCAAAACGCCGGAAAGCACAAAGCCTGCCAGCGCAGTAACCAAAATTCTTATCATTTCGCTTGTCATTTCTCTATTCCTCCGTAGTGTTCAAAAACCCTTCCAGCGCCAGCTCCATGTGCATACCCCGGCTGCCCTTAAACAGCAGCACATCACCGGGCTTTGCCGCCATGCGAAGGGCTTTCACAAGGGCATCCCGGTCTTCAAAGGAGCGCGCCTTATTCTCCGGCATACCGCCGGTAATGGCGCCGCTGACCACACGCTTGGCATGGGGGCCATAGGCAAAGAGCATCTGGGCATTTTCCGCGGCAATGCGGCCAACGCGGTAATGCTCCGCCTGACTGCAAACGCCCAGCTCCAGCATGTCTCCCAGCACAGCAACCTTTCTGCCGGGTTTCCCGCCCAGCACCTTCAAAGCCGCGCCCATGGACTCCGGGCCTGCGTTGTAGCAATCGTTAATAATGGTATACCCATTTTTTTCATAAATTTCCTGACGGCCTGCCATATTGCGGAAAGCAGAGAGCCGCTCCTGCAAAGCGGCAGGGTCTACGCCCAGTTCCAAGCCCACGGCAATGGCGGCCAAAGAATCGGTTACATGATGAAGCCCCTCCACCGGCAGCTCCACCGGGAAATGGAAGCCGTTATGGCAAGCTTGATAGCGCAATGCCCCATCGACCTGACAAACATCTTTGGCAGTCAGGGCACATTCCATGTTCTCACGGCCGAAATAAGTAAAATGCAGGTGGGAAAGGTTTCTCTGGCTCCAGAGCATATCGTCATCCCCATTGAGGATGACCTTGCCGTCCTCCCGCATACCCTCCAAAATTTCCAGCTTGGCCCGTAAGATACCCTCCCGGGAGCCAAGATGCTCAATATGCATCGTACCGATGTTGACGATAACTGCCACATCCGGGCAGGCAATGGAAGCAAGGTAGGCAATTTCCCGGAAATGGTTCATACCCATTTCCAGCACGGCAACCTCGGTAGTATCCGGCATGGAAAGAATTGCCATGGGCATACCGATGTCGTTATTGTGGTTGGCAGGGGTCTTGCTCACCCGAAAGCTGCCTTCCAAAGCGCAGGCAATCATTTCCTTGGTAGTAGACTTGCCCACGGAACCGGTAACGCCCACCACCTTCATACCGATGCGCTTGCGCTCCTGCCGGGCAATGTCGCCCAAGGCACGGCGGGTATCGGAAACCAGGATGGCGGGATAGTCGCCGGTAACGCGGCTGCAAAGCACCGCAGCAGCACCCCGCTCCAAAGCGGCGGGGATATAGTCATGCCCGTCCCGCTCTCCCTGCAAAGCAACGAAAAGCTGGCCGGATTCAATTTTTCTGGAATCGTTGTTGGCGCCCAAAAAAGCGACATCCGCATATTTGGGCTCTACATGACCGCCGCACCATTGGGCGGCTTGGGCCAATGTGATCAGGCTCATGGTTCGTTCTCCATTTCTGACAGGTAGTCAGCCACCACTTCCCGCTCGTCCAGATGATTTTTTACACCGTGGATTTCCTGATAGGTTTCGTGACCCTTTCCTGCCAGTACAATTATATCATCTTTTTCCGCAATGTCCATAGCCCGATGGATAGCTTTCACACGATTTTCAATCACTTCGTAGTTTTTCGCGGTCTCAGGAAGCTGGGCGCAGATATCCCGAATGATGGCCATGGGGTCTTCCGTGCGGGGATTATCGGAGGTAATGATGGCAATATCCGACAGTTCTACCCCGATTTTCCCCATAATGGGGCGCTTGATGGGATCCCGGTCGCCGCCGCAGCCGAATACGCTGATGAGGCGGCCCTTGCAGAAATCCTTCACGCTGGAAAGCACATTTTCCAGACCGTCGGGGGTATGGGCGTAGTCAATCAGCACGGTATAATCCTTGCCGGGGGTAGGCACTACCTCAATGCGGCCCTTTACGCCCTTCGCTGTTGCCAGTGCGTCGGCGGCAGCTCCCAGAGAGATGCCAAGCTGCATGGCAATGCCCAGCACCGTCAGCGCATTGTAGACCGTAAACTTGCCGGGGATACCCAGCTTCACTTCCTTGCGCTGAGCGCCTGCTACCGCGGTGAAGGCAATGCCGTTGGAGGCCATGCGGATATTCTCCGCATGGAGGTCGGCTTCTCCATGGGCAGAGGTAGACAGCACACGGCAGGTAGCCCCCTTCAGGAAGCGGGGATAGTAGCTGTCGTCCATGTTCAGCACGCCTTTGGTGCAGCGGCGGAACAGCTCTACCTTGGCATCGCAGTAGGCATCCATAGTCTTGTGGAAATCCAGATGGTCTTCCGTCAGATTGGTAAAGGCGGCTACATCATAGTGGATGCCACCTACCCGGTCAAGGACGATGGCATGGGAAGATACCTCCATAACCACATGGGTGCAGCCCGCGCTGCGCATACGGGCAAAGAGGGCTTGCAGCTCATAGCTTTCAGGGGTAGTGCGGGCGGTGGGAATAATCTCGTCACCTACCATGTTTTCCATGGTGCCGATCAGGCCAACCTTGGCACGGACGGTCTTCTCCAGAACATGCTTCAAAAGCAAGGTAGAGGAGGTCTTGCCGTTGGTGCCGGTAATACCGATCATGGTCATGCTCCGGGCGGGATGGCCAAACCAGTTGCCCGCAATGCAGGCAAGCGCCAGACGGTCATTTTCCACCAGCACATAGGGAATATCCGCTTCAGGCTTGCGGGCAGTAACAACCGCCACCGCCCCGTTGCGCAGAGCCATGGGGATAAACTTGTTGCCATCGGAGGCAAAACCGGCAATGGCTACAAAAAGGCCGCCCTCTTTTACATTCCGGGAATCGTAGGCAACATCCTGAATATCCAAACCCAAATCGGCGTGGATTTCCAGCACCTTCACATCTTGCAGCAGCTTCTGAAGTTTCATAACGCATCCTCCTTAGTTTGCTTTTGTATCTGTAAATTCTATGCGAACGGTAGTTCCTTTGGGCACTTGGGTTCCCGGGGCAATGCTTTGGGTCATGGCTTTCACATCCGGCGCAATGTCCGTATTGCCGGCAACCAGAATATACAGCCCCGCATTCATCGCCGCGTCCCCGGCCTGCTGGCGGGTCATGCCGGAAAAATCGGGAACCACGGCAAAAGCTTCCTCCGCTTCCCCTTGGGTATACAGCAGCACCTTGCTGCCGCCGGGAACCGTCTCCCCGGGCTGGGGAAGCTGGTCGGTAACGGTATCGCCGCTGCCCCGGATTTGTTGGGTAAGTCCCAGTTTTTTCAGTTGCTTTTCCGCTTCCGCCACCGTCATGCCCTGAAAATCCGGCATGATCACGGCTTTGGCAGCGGCTTCCTCTTCTACCGTTTTTTCCACACCCAGATAGGGCAGGATATCCGCCATCACCGCGCCTACGGTTGGCGCGGCCATCACACCGCCGGAAATATAGATGCCGGTTTCTCTGGACGGGGTATCCAACGCTACAAGTACAATATACTGCGGATTTTCCATGGGCGCAACCCCTACAAAGGAAACTATTTTATCCAAAACTCGCTGCCCATTTTCGTCAAAAATGTCGATTTTTTCGCTGGTGCCTGTTTTTCCCCCTATGCAGTAGCCGGAAACGGAGGCATTTTTTGCCGTTCCCTCGGCTACTACAGAGCGAAGAAGCTGGCACATGGTCTTGGAGGTTTCGGGAGAAATGGTGGTGCGGATACATTGGGGTTCCTGCTTATATACCACATTTCCCTCACTATCCAGCACCTCGGAGACCAGATATGGCTCCATAAGGTTTCCGCCGTTTACCACGGATGCAATGGCTCTCACAAGCTGAATGGGGGTAAGCTTAAAGGTCTGTCCGAAAGAGCCGGAGGTCAGGGAGGCTGTGCCCCATTTGTCGGTATCCGTTACCAGCGCCTTATCAAAAAAAACGCCCTTGCTCTCCCCTGCCAGGTCAATGCCCGTCTTTTCCAGAATACCGAACCGCTGTACATAATCGTAAAACCGCTCCCCGCCCATCTTCAAAGCAATGTGGGCAAAAGCAATGTTGCAGGAATTTTGCAGGGCCTGAGGGGTTTTCTCCGCGCCGTGGCCTGTAGAGCGCCAGCAATGCAGAAGCTGGGAACGGCCGGGAATTTGCTCCGAACCTTTGCAGTAAAAGTTTGTATCCAAGGTGATGGCCCCGCAGTCCAGCGCCGCTGCCATGGTAAGAACCTTAAAGGTGGAACCGGGCTCATAGCCGTCGGAAATGCAGCGGTTACGCCATTGCTTGAGCTGGGCCGCATAGAGGGCTTCTTTGTAGGCTTTTTTCGCAGCATCGTAGCTTTCCGTTCCCTCAATCTGAGACAAGTAGTGGGCTTCCATTTTTTGAAGCTCGGCATTGGTTTGCGGGTTCTGGATTTCCAGATAATTGTTGGGGTCAAAGCTGCCAAGGGTGGCCATTGCCAGAATTTCCCCGGTGTTGACATTCATCACCATGCCGAAGGCACCGTTTTTTACATCATAGCGGTCAATGGCCGCTTGCATCTGCTTTTCAAGGCACGCTTGAACCGTTGTATCCAAGGTAAGCACCAGAGAGCATCCTGTTTCGGAAGGGCGGTAATTTTCATAGGAAAAGGGCATATCCATCTCGTTGTTGCCCTTGGTGGTGGTTACTTTCCCGGCGGTGCCCTGAAGGTAGCTGTCATACTTGGCTTCCAGACCTTCCGAGCCGGTGCCGGAGGTATTCACGAAGCCGATCACTTGGGCCGCCATGGTTTCGTAGGGGTACACCCGCTGAGAAGACGGCTCCAAATGGATGCCGGAAATCTGTTGGGTGTTCATAAAATCCCGGATTTTCTCCGCTGTCTCGCTGTCCACCGCCGCGGCCACCTGCTGGTATCGGCGGGTCAAGTCTTTCGCTTGCGTGAGAATCTTCTGCTTATCCTTCCCCAGAATTTCCCCCAAAGTATTTGCTACCAAATCCAAATCTGCTCTGGACTGGCGCAGCTCCTGTGGGTCCAGATACACATTTTCCACCGTTCGAGAAGTCGCCAGCACATTCATATTGCGGTCGTAAATGTCTCCGCGGGTAGCCATCACATTGGTAGTACGCCCCTGATTGCGCAGGGCTTGGGCTCTGTAGTAGGCGTTTTGCGATACCATCAGGTTGTATAGCTGCATTACCACCGGCACAAAGCCCAGCAGCCCCAAAAGCACCGCAGATGCCAGTATTCTTTTATGATGTCCGCTGTCCAGCCGGATGCGGGAATACTGCTTGGATTTTGATTTTTTCCCCATAATACCGCCCCTTTTTTCAAAAGAATGGGCAGTAAGGTCTTGCCTCACTGCCCATTGCAGCTACTATGAAATTCTATGGGCGGCAGGGCGATTTATGCAGAGTATACTTAGTCGGCAGGCGCATCCATGGCAACGAACAGATGGTCTACCTCGTCAATGGGAACCATTCCCAGAGAAAGGGCGGCTTTTTCAAGGGATTCCAAATTCAGCCTTTCATTGAGCGTGGCATTTTCTTGATCCAGATTGGTTTGCAGAATCTCCACATACTGCTCCATCTGCTCCAAATCCGCCTGCGCATCACGCAGATTGGAGAATCCCACGCACATCAGCACAACCATAACTACCGTCATGCAAATGGCGATCAGCGCCAGAGGGTCGACAGACAGCTCAATGGTCTTTACGCTCCGCTTAGCAGCCTTGTGGGCCTTTTTCTTGACAGGCTGGGTGGCGTGGCGAACCGGCTGGTCAATATCCAGCTTATATGCTTCGGTGCCGGGGATAAAACGGACATATTCAATTTTCATCTTTCGATAATCCATAACCGGCTCCTCAAATCATTAGGGAAGCTCTGATTAAATCGGCAAGAGCTGGGGGCAGAAGATTTTGGCTCAGCCGAAAGTTCTAAAAATGGTGGAATACTTTGTGTATTTCCCATTTTTAGAACTGCACGGATGGGGCAAAAGATTCGCCCTCCAGCCGCAGGCGATTTATTCAGAGTTTCCTTAGAGTTTTTCACATATCCGGAGCTTTGCGCTTCTGGCTCTGGGGTTGGCTTCCAGCTCTTCGGGGGTAGAAGTAATGGGCTTGCGGGAAATAAGGGTTACTTTCGGCTTCTTGCCGCAAACGCATACCGGGAAATTCGGCGGGCAGGTACAGCCCCTGGAGGCTTCTGCCATGGCACTTTTCACAATGCGGTCTTCCAGAGAATGGAAGGTAATCACCGCCAGACGGCCGCCGGGGTTCAGACAGCCAATAGCATCGTGCATCACCTTTTCCACAGAGCCAAGCTCGTCATTGACGGCAATGCGGATGGCTTGGAAAGAGCGCTTTGCCGGGTGCTGCTTTTCCCGCAGAGCCGCGGGAGGCATAGCCGAGCGAATGATATCCACCAATTCCAAAGTGGTTTCAATCGGCTTCTCTTCCCGGCGGCGGCAGATGGCGGCGGCAATTTTGGGGGCGTAACGCTCCTCACCGTAGTCAAAAAGAATCCGCTTGATTTCTTCCTGAGGCCAAGCGTTTACCACATCGTAGGCGCTCAAAGCATCCCGGCGGTTCATGCGCATATCCAAAGGGGCATCCGCCATATAGGAAAAGCCCCGCTCCCCATCGTCAAGCTGGGGAGAAGACACGCCTAAATCCAGCAAAATTCCGTCCACACCGGGGATGTTCAAATCTTCCAAAACAGACGCAATCTCGCAGAAATTGGAATGCACCAGAGTGACTTTGTCCTTCCAGGGCGCAAGCCGCTCCCCGGCAGCAGCCAGAGCCACTTCATCCCGGTCAATACCGATGAGGCGGCCTGTGGTAAGGCGCTGGACGATCCGGCTGGAATGGCCCGCGCCGCCAAGCGTTCCGTCCACATAGATGCCGTCGGGCTTAATGTTCAAGCCGTCAATGCACTCCTGAAGCAGCACGGAAACATGATGAAATTCCGTCATAAGCCGATCGCCTCCAAAGAAGCCAGCAGCTTTTCGGGGGTGAGGTTCTCTTCCTCGAAGCGGCGAAATTCCTCGGCATCCCAAATTTCTGCCTGACCGGCACGGCCTACGATCACCACATCCCGGGATATTCCGGCGAACTCCAGCAACGGCTGGGTAAGGGTAAAGCGGAACTGCTTATCGGGGGTGCAGTCCGCCGCGTTCATAAATATCAGGCTGGTAGCGGCGCCGCGCTGGGAAATGGGCAGGGCGTTATAATTGCGCTCCAACTGCTCCCAGTCGGCCTTGGTATAAACGGTAAGGCAGCGATGGCCGCAGTTGATGCCAAGGGTGACGAAAAAGGCTTCCCCTAACTCCCCACGCAGCTTGGCAGGCACGAACAGACGGTTTTTATCGTCCAGCTTTGCCGGGTGTTTTCCGATCATTTGCAGTCATCTCCTTTCCATTTTACTCCACTTTTTATCCATTTTGCTCCACTTGGGTACAGTATATACCATTTTGCACGAAAATGCAATCTTTTTTCCTTCGTTTTTACAGGTTTTCCTTAAAAAATCATAAAAAACAGCATTTTTAGAACAAGCGTTCTAAAAATGCTGAAAAATTGACTAGCCGGAGAAGGTAAGGGTATCGTTTTCCAGATGGGCGGTAATCTTGGTAAGGCGTTTGTTATTTTCCAGCAGAAAGGCCGCCAGAGGGCCTTCCACTCTGTCCTGAACCAGATGGCGCAGCCGTCTGGCTCCGCCGCTGCCGTGGCAAAGCTGTCCCAAATGGGCAGCCAGCTCTCCGGGAAGCTGAAGCTGCATCCCTGCCGCCACGCTGCGGCTGCAAAGCTGGGCAAGATATTTCCCGGCGATTTGCTCCATGGCCTTATTTTCCAAAGGCTTAAAGGTAATGATGCCGTCCAGCCGGCCCAAAAACTCCGGGGAAAAGCTTTTTTCCAATATCTTCTCCATCTGCCCTGCCCTATCCGTAGGCTGAAAGCCCAAGCCGCTGCCTTTCAGCTCCGCGCCTACATTGCTGGTCATCACCACAATCGCATTTTGAAAGCTGACACGCCTGCCTGAGGAATCCGTCAATTCCCCTTCCTCCATAATTTGCAGCAGCACCCCCAGCACATCCGGGTGGGCTTTTTCCAGCTCGTCAAATAGCACCAGACAGTAGGGCCTGCGGCGTACCGCCTCTGTAAGCTTGCCCCCTTCTTCGTAGCCCACATAGCCGGGCGGTGCTCCCAGCAGGCGGGATGCGGTATGCTTTTCCATATACTCCGTCATATCCAGACGAATCATAGCCTCCCGGCTTCCGTACAGCTCTTGGGCAAGGGCACGGCAAAGCTCCGTTTTGCCTACCCCGGTAGGGCCTGCAAACAGGAGGCTTGCTACCGGCCTTTTTTCATCCCGGATGCCGCTCATGCCCCTGCGCACCGCCTCCGCCGTAAGATGCACCGCTTCCTCTTGGGCAATCACCTGCGCGGAAAGCAGGCTTTCCAGCTTCAGCAGCCGCTCCCGGCGGCTGGCGGTCAGACGGCCTGTGGGAATCCCGGTGCGCTCGGATACCGCCCAAGCAACATCCTCCCCGGTAACGGCTCTGGGGTGACGGGACTCGGCGGCTTTTTCGGTAATGGACTGCATTCTGTCCCGAAGCTGAGCCGCTTTTTCGTACCGGCTCTCCCGCACGGCAGCGTTCAGCTCCTGCTCCAGCTCCCGGCGCAGGCTTCTGCCCGTTAGCTGCTCCTGCATACGGGCATGGGAAGCCCCCTCGTCCAGCAAATCAATGGCTTTGTCCGGCAAATACAAATCCGGCAGATACCGCCGGGAGAGCTTTACGGCGCTCTCCATAGCCTCCTCGGTAATGCGCAGGCCGTGGTGCCTTTCCAAGCCCGGTTTCAGCGCCCGGAGAATTGCCATAGTCGCCTGCTCGTCCGGCTCTGCCACAGTCACCGGGCGAAAACGCCGCTCCAAAGCCGGGTCTTTCTCGATATATTTTTTATACTCCGTTATCGTCGTTGCCCCCAGCATTTGCACTTCTCCCCGGCCCAAGGCGGGCTTGAAGATATTGGCGGCATCAATCGCGCCCTCGGCCGCGCCGGCTCCTACAATGGTGTGCATTTCGTCCACAAAGAGGATGACATCGCCGCATCTTTTGATTTCTGCCAGAACATCCCGCAGCCGCTCCTCAAACTCCCCCCGGTATTTCGTGCCCGCTACCAAGGATGCCATATTCAGGCTCACGAGGCGTTTCTCCTTTAGCTGGGGCGGCACATTGCCGGAAGCAAGGCGCTGAGCCAGCCCTTCGGCAATGGCGGTCTTACCCACCCCCGGCTCCCCTACCAAAGCCGGGTTGTTTTTATTCTTGCGGCTTAAGATGCCGATAACCGTATCGATTTCCCGATCCCGGCCAATCACCGGGTCCATAGTTGCAGCCTTTTGGATCAAATCCTCGCTGAATTGCTCCAACAGTTTCGTAGCCAACCCCTCCTTTTGATTCTGCGCCATCCGGCGCACAGCCCCCGCCTGATAGTTCAGAACCCCGGTAAACAAAGCATCCGGCTCTACGGCGCTTAACAGGAGCATTTGATACGCCCCGCATTTTTCCGTCCGGGCAATGGAAAGAAGAATGTGCTCCGGCCTGATTTGCCGCATTCCCTGACTTTGTGCTTCTGCGGCTGCTCTGCGAAGCACCTGCCTTGCCCCCGGACTAAAGCCCTGCCGAAGGGGCAGATTGCTTGACCCTGTACCCCAAAGAAGCGCCATCCCCTTTCTCAAGAAATCCCCATCCAGCCCAAAGCTATGGAGCACCACGGACATAGCCCCCGGCATGTCTGCCAAGGCCAGCAGCAAATGGGCCGAGCCCACAAAGCTATGACCAAGCTCTCTGGCATATCCGGCGGAGGAACGCAAAATCTGGCTGGCAGGAATATCATATTGCACGCAAATACCCTCCTCTTTGCCTCCAAATGGTCATGCAGCAATGCGTTGGAAGAAATTCTTACCAAAGCTTGTAAAAAATATACGAAACTTTTTGAAAAAAGCGATTGCATTTTCTGAAATACATGCTAGAATAGAGTTGCGATCCCCCTGAGGGCACGCCAATACAAACAATTTGGAGGGAATAACATGGCTTACATTATCAACGACGCCTGCGTTAAGTGCGGCACCTGCGCTGAGAACTGCCCCGTTGAGGCTATCTCTGAGGGTGAAGATAAGTACATCATCGACGCCGACCTGTGCGTTAGCTGCGGCACCTGTGCCGAGAACTGCCCCGTGGAAGCAATCGAGGAAGGCTAATTCCCCATTATATCCACAGTCAGCCTGCACCTCCGTGCAGGCTGATTTTTGTTCACAGGAAATGCTTGTTCCCTTACTTTGTTACATTCAGGGTGCGCTTATATGGAAATTTTGCAAAACGGATATACGCTGGAGCTTTGCGACGGTGCTTTTCCTTTAAGCACCGATTCCATGGCTCTTGCCTATTTTGCCCGTCTGGGCAAAAACGCAAAGGTTTTGGATTTAGGCTCCGGCTGCGGCACTTTGGGGCTGATGCTTTGCGCCAAGGATCCTTCCTGCCATGTAACCGGCGTAGAGCTGAACGAAGATGCTCACAATATGGCCCTGCAAAACATTGCCCGCAACGCGCTTCAGGCTCGTATGGCAAGTATATGCGCCGATTTGAAAACCATCCCCGCTTGCCTGCCCCAGGGCAGCTTTTCGGTATGTATTTCCAATCCTCCCTATTTTATTGGCGGCAAGCAGCGCTCCGGGCAGGAAAACGCCCGGCATGAAGTGCAATGCTCCGCGGAAGATGTTTTTTCCGCCGCTGCATGGGCGCTGAAATACGGTGGGGACTTTTATCTGGTGCACAAGCCGGAGCGGCTGAGTGAGCTAATGAATCTTGGCAGCAAGTATGCCATGGAGTGCAAGCGCCTTTGTCTGCTGCGCCACAGCCCCGAAACTCTGCCCGGTGTGGTTTTGCTGGCGTTTCGTAAGGGCGGCAAGCCGGGGCTGAAACTGGAGGAAATCTGTCTGCGGGATAGTACAGGGGAGTTTAGCCGGGCTTACCGGGAGATTTATCATATATAAATTTCATTTTTGAACGCTACTGTTTAGGAGGCAATTATGGCCGGAATGCTTTATTTGGTACCCACCCCCATCGGCAATTTGGGGGATATTTCCCAGCGCTGCCGGGAAACTTTGGAGCAGGCGGATTTTATCGCCGCCGAGGATACCCGGGTCAGCCTGAAGCTGCTGAACCACTTGGGTATTAAAAAGAGCCTTGTCAGCTACTATGAGCATAACAAGGCTTTTAAGGGCAATGTAATTTTAGAGCGGATTTTGGCCGGAGAGACCTGCGCTCTGGTCAGCGATGCCGGCAGCCCTGCCATTTCCGACCCCGGCGAGGATTTGGTGCGCCAATGCGCCGAGGCGGGCATTACCGTATGCGCCATTCCCGGCCCCTGTGCTGTGATTACCGCCCTGAGCATTTCCGGGCAGGCTACCGGAAGATTTTGCTTTGAGGGCTTCCTTTCTACGGCGAAAAAGAGCCGCCATGAGCATTTGGCTTCCCTTTCCGAGGAGAGAAGAACCATGGTTTTTTACGAAGCGCCCCACAAGCTGGTTGCTACCTTGGAGGATATGGCGCAGGTATTTGGTTCCGAGCGCCCCATCAGCCTGTGCCGGGAGCTTACCAAGCTCCATGAAGAAGTGGTGCGCACCACTTTGGGGGATGCCATTGAAAAGTATACCCAAAATGCCCCCAAGGGAGAATTTGTGCTGGTTGTGGCAGGTGCGGCGGAAAGGGTCAGGGAGGAAGCCACCGCCGAGGACGCGGGGGAAATGGTTCGGCGGCTGATGGAAGAAGGCTTGAGCCGCAAGGATGCCATCAAGCAGACCGCCAAGGCTTTGGAACTGCCTAAAAATGTAGTATACGATGCCGCTTTGGCATTGGATAGTGAATGACAGCTTGGCTGCTCCGATTTCGGGGCAGCCACTTTTCGTACATTGCCTGCCCCATAGCCACATAGGATTATCTCAGGAGGGATGGACATGGTTATGAGCTGGGTTTTTACATTTCTGGCGGCCTTTTCCTTGATCGCTGCCGCAGTTACCGGAAGCGGCGCGGCATTGGCCGCCTCCATTGCGGAGGGAGCGCAAAAAGGAATCGTTCTGGCTTTCTCTTTGGCAGGTTCTCTGTGCCTCTGGACAGGGCTGGGGAAGCTTATGGAAAAATGCGGTATCAGCGCTCTGCTGGCAAGAGGGCTAAAGCCTATATTGAAGCGTATTTTCCCCTCCACGGCAAAGGACGAAACCCTTTCCGGGTATCTTAGCAGCAATATCTGCGCCAATGTGCTGGGTCTTGGCAATGCCGCAACCCCTATGGGCATTCAGGCAGCCCGGCGGTTGGCAGTAGGGCAAAAGGGCGTTGCCTCCGATGAGCTTTGCCGCCTGGTGGTGCTGAATACCGCATCTATCCAGCTCATTCCGGCTACGGTTGCCGCGGTGCGCTCCAATAGCGGCTGCGCAACCCCCTTTGACATCCTAAGCGCAGTATGGCTGACCAGCTTTACCTCTGCCGCTTTGGGGCTGACAATGGCTTGGCTTCTGGGGAGGGTTTGGAAGCATGATTGATTACCTTGTGCCCGGGCTGATGGTGCTGTGCTGCGCTTTGGCCTTGCGAAAAAAAGAGGATGCCTACCATTGCCTGCTCGCCGGGGGTGCAGAGGGTCTAAAAATGCTTTTTACCATCACCCCGGCGCTGGTAATGCTGCTTACCGCCGTATCCATGCTCCGTGCCTCCGGGGGAATTGAAATGTTGAGCCGAGTTCTCTCCCCTGCCCTGCAGATTTTGGGAATCCCCCCGGAAACGGCTATGCTGGTATTGATTCGCCCCATCAGCGGCAGCGCGGCTTTGGCTGTGGGGGCAGAGCTGATAGCCGAGTATGGGCCTAATTCCACCGTTGGGCGTACCGTCGCCGTAATGCTGGGTTCTACGGAAACCACCTTTTACACCATATCCGTATATTTCGGGGCTGCGGGTATCCACAAAACCCGGTATACGGTCTTTGCCGCCCTGTTTGCGGATTTTGTGGGCTTTACCATGGCCGCGCTGAGCGTTCGTATCATGTATCTCTGACTTCTCGAAGGGCAAAAGGAAAAACCTCTTGAAATCTGAAAATTTCAGGGGGTTTTGGGCAACTCCGCACCGCCTATGAGCTCAAATACGGAGCTTGCCTTATGGTCAAACCGCGCAAATAACCAAGAGCCACAGCTTCAATTCGAAGCCGTGGCTCTTTCATGTTTTGGTTATGCAGCAATGGCGTTAGCGTTAATTTGGTCTATAATTTCCTTGATGCCAAACCACAGAGTTATGTCTGTAAACACTTCCACAATACTGCCGTTATCCGTAAAGGGCGCATCCTGCAGGACGGACATATCTTTCATAAGACCGTTATGAACAATGTACTCCACAATTTGGTTCACGAAGTAAATCTGATTGCTATCCAGAGAAGTGTCGTTCAAGAACTCCGCAAAAGCTTCCTTGGCGGCATTCATATCCAGGCCTACGATCTCACGGACAAACTCGCCCAAAGGCTTACTGCCGTACTCGTTTTCGTAGTCCTGCTTCGTGCCGATTTCGCTCCACAGAATACCCTCCAGCACCTTAATATCCGCGCCGGTCAGCGGCTGATTGGTCTTCAGCTTGGCGATGACCGCATTGTCCTGATTCTGCCGAATGTAGAACTCAGCCTTCATCTTGTAGTTCTTCAAGTCATCATTTTCCAGTTCGGACTCGTTCCAGTCCATGGACAGAAGCTCGTCCGCGAAGTTGGTAGTATAGGTCATTTTGCCGGTAGGAATGTACTTGATGAGATCACGCAGGTTCTCACGGATATGCTCAAACTCGTTGATGCCTGCATTTTCCAGATAATCCGTGTGCAGAATCTTGTTGATCAGTTCGCTCTGCACCATAATTTCCGGAATATTGGCAACGGAGGCAATACCGCTGACCTTCTTGAAGAGGTCGGTTCTTGCCTTGGTATATTTCTTGCCCATGAGATACGCCAGTTCAATGCCATACATCAGCGCGTCGAAACGCAGCGCGGATGCCTCGTCCGCATCCGGGGTTATCAAGGGAGCCAGTTCATCCCGCATCTGCAGCGTGTTCTCATAGGTAAGGGCGGTGTAGTTATCCGGGTTGGAATACAGTTCCACATATTTCAGATGCTGATGAACCGCAAAGTTCTCTTTATTCAGCTCCTGCACCTTGCGAACCATATCATCCACCAAAGTCTTACGGAACGCAATGAGTTCCGGTGTCTGATAAGCAATATCCTGCAGCTTATAGGCAATCTGCGCCTTGAGGCTGAAGATAGCACCTTGCAGGGCAATCTGCAGCGCTGTGGGCTTGCCGTTATTCATGCGGAAAAATTCAAAGTTGCCGCAGAAGTCGAAGATATAGAACTTGTCCTTATCCTCACCATCCTTCAAACCGGGGCATAGACGCGTACCGCGGCCAATCATCTGCCAGAACTTCGCCTTGCTCATAACCTTCTTGAAGAATACAAGGTTCACGCACTCCGGCACATCGATGCCGGTGTCCAGCATATCCACGGAGATGGCGATCTGTGGCAGCTTCTTGGGATTGGAAAATTCGTCAATCAGGCTCTGCGCATAATTGATCTTGTTGTCGATCACCTTGGCAAATCCCGGCAGATGGGGGTATTCCTTGTTGAAGACCTGGAGTATCTTTTCTGCATGGCTGTGATTCTTGGCAAAGATAATGGTCTTTCCCAGCTTCTGACCGTAGTCAATTTTGATGCCTTCCGTCATCAGCACATGCAGCACCTGCCGAATGGTGTCCTCATTGAAAACCCACTCATTCAGTGCGGAAGAAACAATCCGCTCCGGCAGTTCACCGTTTTCGTCCTCGAAGGTAGCTTCGTAGGCTTCCCGATCGGCTTCGCTCAGTTCATCATAGGCAATGCCCTGCTCGATGAATTTCAGCTTGGTCTCTACGGACATGAAGTCCACCAAGTAACCGTCCTTAACCGCCTGCGCCAGTTCGTAGCCATAGGTGGGCACACCGTTTTCCAGTTCAAAGACCTCATAGGTGTTCTTGTCGATTTCATCCTTAGGGGTAGCGGTCAGACCAACCAGCGGGGCATCAAAGTAGTTAAAGATATCCCGATACTTATTGTAGATAGACCGGTGGGCCTCGTCGCAGATCACCAAATCAAAATGACCGCAGGTGAAGAGCTTGCCCTGCTCGTCCTTCACATTGTCGATGCAGTTCATCATGGTTTGATAGGTGGAGAACACACAGTGGGCGGTATAGTTGTCCTTTTCCTCGCAGAGATTCGTGCAGGACAAGTCGGGCAGCAGGTTCACAAAACTGCGCTTTGCCTGAGTGACCAGGGAGCTGCGGTCTGCCAGGAACAGAATGTTCTTCACCCAGCCGTGCTGCAGCAGCACATCGCACAGGGCAATCACCGTTCTGGTCTTACCGGAACCGGTGGCCATAACCAGCAGAGCCTTGCGGCGGTTCTTCTTGTCGAAGGCATCACAGACGGACTTGATGGCACCTTCCTGGTAGTAGCGGCCGGCAATATGCTTCTTCACCATCACATTCTTGAGGGATATCCGCATGGTGCGCAGGTTGAACATCTTCTCCAAATCCCGCTTGGAGTACAGGCATGCGCACTTGCGCTCCGGATACTGGCCATCGATGATATGAGTTTCAAAGCCGTTGGTCAGGAAGATGGCAGGCTTGCGGCCATGCTTCCTGGCGAGAATCTCGGCATACAGTTCCGCCTGCTGGCGGCCCTTGGATACATCCACGCAGGTGCGCTTGGCTTCGATCACCGCCAAAGGCTTGTGGGCATCGTCATAGAGCACATAGTCCGCGAAGCCCACTTCGCTCTTGTTGGGCATGCCGGGCAGCTCCACCTCGTTGAGCCAGTCCTTGCCTTCCACCCAGCCGGCATCTTCCAGCATGGCATCGATGTAGAACTTCCGGGTCTCGTATTCGGAGATATCCAGCGGCTTGGGCACATAGGTCTGCTGCTGTTCGGTCCGGCGGGCAGTAAGCTGCTCTTTCAGTTTCTTGTTCTCTTCAACCAGCTTCTGCAGTTCTATTTCGTTGCCCGTAGGGGTCGATGCCCACATCGACCCTGGGCGGATGTGGGCATCCGCCCCTACATTATGGACGATCTGCGGATCAAATTTTGTCTCCTGATACTCCTCTGCGTAGCAGTAGGCCACGAAGTCCAGGAAGATATGCAGGTTTTCAAGGCAGAGCATGGCCACAGCTTCTGTGATTTTGCCCGTATTGTGGGCGGCAGTGTTGCCCTTCTTGCGGATAAAGTCCATCCGCTGCCACATATCGTTGCCCACGATGGCGCGGAATTCCTCCCGGGTCATAAGGCTCTGGAGGTTGTCCTGATAGGGCATTTCCAGTTCCTTGTCTACGGAGTACATCCACTTCACGGCAAACTCCATCGACCGCCGGCAATTGAGGATACATGCCGCCGGATCAATATGTAATATCTTCTCCGCCGCAATTGCTACATCCGCAAAGGATGCAAACCCCGGCTCGGAAAGAAGGAATTTGAAGTTGGACATAAGAGGAATCACTCCTTACTGAAATAATTCTCTACTTGCAGTGCTTTTTCAGTCTTGTTCTCCAACGCATTAATTATCTTTTGATAGAAAGCCTTAACATCCACATCATTAAGCAAATAGCGAACAGGATGCTTGTTGATTGCGATGTCGAGCAGCATTTCAATTTCATCGGCTGTCCATCCATTGACTGCAAGTAATTCTTTCATTATCTCATGTGTGCTGGCAAAATTCTTGCTGCCATCCAGCGAAATTATCAAATTGATCCGCTTCATCTTGTTTTCTGCATCACAATTCTTTTCCACTTCTTGTTCTCTTTCTTTTTTACAAGCAAAATGTAGTTCTTCCAGAATTTCATTGGAAGCTGTTCTGTCAATAATTGCTTTAACCAATTTATCAAGTTCAGAACCTTCTTCGTAGTTTGCTGGTGCAAAATACTTGATTCGATTATCGTGCAGCATTTTGAACACTTTTGACTTGTCCAAAGTATCGTTATTGTATACACCAATAGAATGTCCACCATTTACATTAACCAGTTTCATACACGGAATATCTGTTGCACTATCTCCAATGTACACTATGTTTCTAAATGGAACACGGATCTCTTCGGGAGGAAAATAATCATTTACTCCGGAATCATTTACATCCAATACACCTTTTTCGATTCGGAACAGAAATTGTGTCTTGTTGGTATAGTTGATTGCTTGGGCTGGCCAAACAGCTACATCTCTATCATCAAACATAAACGAACTGGCATAAATCTTTTCAAACGCACCAGCTTTTGCTATGGATGTACCTTCAATCATTTCTTTCAGTCCGGATGAAATGATATAGTGCTCAACAATAACACCATGGTCTTTACCATATTTTCTGATTCGTTCAAACCATTCTTCAACTCCTGGGAATAATGCAACCTTCCCTCCGTATTCCGCAAGAGTTTTCTTTGTAAAGACGATTCTCCCTCGAGCTTCTTGTACCATTTTGTACATATATGCAAGATTAGAATCCATCTCGTTTTCTTCAGCCAGTGCATTGGATTCATTCCAAAATGCCTGTACATCACCGTCGTAAACCGATTGTATATATCCTTGTGCCTGCATATCGTCAGGGGATAATGTTTTATCAAAGTCATAACAAATTGCTAATACTGGACGATCCTCTTTTGTTTTACGCATCGCAATCATAATTTCACCTCATTTTTTCTTTATCCAAAGTATTCCTGCATTAGGGATTTTTTCAGTGTTTCCAGTTTGTCAAGGCTCTGCTGGATTGCCAATTTTGATTTGTCGGTCTGTTCGACGAAGGCTGCAAATTGGTTTTGCAGTTCCATAGACGCAACAGGAATCTGTAAATCTGCAATATTCTGCAAACTCAAATTATCTCTTGCTCCACCTTTTTTCATTTTACCATACATTTCAATTGCTTGGGCGGAATTGAGATATGTCATCAAATAGGTTTGGTTGATTTGAGAATAGTCTACTCTCACCAGCGCAACCGCCTGATTGATATTTGCAATCTCATCACAATTATAGACTGCAGCACGACCAATAGACGCTCCCACAATGTTTATTAATATATCATTCCTCTTCAAAATTGAACGCGGTTGAATTTCGTTGATTTTGTCATCAAGGTATTTTCTCTTTGACAAATCCAAATAGCCCTCTCGCACATTTTCGCTCGTAGCGAACAGTACGCCTTCTTCGCAGTAATCTACACCTTGCCATTTTGGTGATGCTCCCTTTGTGATTAGAGATGCATACTCTTCAAGGCGCTTGCGTTCAACACAGGTTCCAAACAGTTCGATAAATCGGGATTTGACCAACTGATCTATCTTTGCAAGCTGCGCTTTCCGTAGAGCAATCAGTTCATCAACTTTTCTCAATGTTGATGCAATATGCTTTTGTTCTTCGATACTAGGTAATGGAACTTCAATCTGTTCCAGATTTTTGCGGCTAATTCTTGTTCGTGTTGATCCTGCAAAAAACTGAGATAATCTATTCTGATACAATTCAGATTGAGTGTATTGCACGAAATACTCTGTATCGCACTTATCTGAATTTAGGCGGATGATTGTACAATCTACAGCTGTAATTGCTCTACCGATATTGTTAGGTACTCTACAGGCACGACCAATCGGGTCTGGAAGTCTAGAAATCAAAACATCACCACATGCCAGTTCTGTACAATTTAGACGGGTAAAGGTTTCTTCGGATATGTACTTTGCTCTACTGGGTTTATCAAGGTATTCACCGATTCCAACATTTCCAGTTTGAACAAGGCGAATACCTTCCGGTGATTGATCTTTGGATTCAATCCAATCGCCATCCACAATAAGTGTGGACACAGATTTAATCGTTGCCATCACAGCATCCCCTCCAATTCTGCCAGACCTGCGGTGATTTGCATTTCCAGTTCGTGCAGGTCGGCAAGAATCTCTGCTGTAGAGGGGTACTCCACGGGCGTATACTCCGTCCTTTTATACTTGTTGATGCTGAGGTCATAGCCGTTTTCCACGATTTCTGCTTTCGGCACAAAGAAGGATTTTTCGGTACGCTGACGGTCAGCTTCGGCTTCCAGATTCTTAAAGCGGGCGATAATATCGGGGATATCGCTGTCCTTGATCTCGGTGCGCTTATCATCCAAAGAGAAGCCGTCGGCGGTCATATCGTAGAACCAGACCCTGTCCGTGCCGCCGTGGCCGGTCTTGGTGAAGATCAGAATGCCGGTGGATACACCTGCGTAGGGCTTGAATACACCGCTGGGCATGGAGATCACCGACTCCAAGCGGTTACCTTCCACCAGCTCCTTGCGGATGGCTTTATGTGCTGTAGACGAGCCGAAGAGGACACCGTCGGGAACGATGCAGGCACACCGGCCGCCGGTCTTCAGCATCCGCAGAAACAGCGCAAGGAACAGCAGCTCCGTCTTCTTGGTCTTGCAAACCTTCAGCAGGTCAGCAGACACCGTATCCGCATCCAGGCTGCCCTTGAAGGGGGGATTGGCAAGGATCAAATCGAACTTTTCCTTATCCGGGTTCTGGTCGCTGAGGCTGTCCCGGTACTCAATAAAGGGGCTGTCCACCCCGTGGGTCATCATATTCATGGCACCGATGCGGAGCATGGTTCGATCCATATCGTAGCCGAAGAACATGTGGTTCAGGAAATGATCCTTCTTGATGCGATCGAAGAATATCTCCTTCTTGTGGTTGGCCATCAGGTATTCTTCCGATGCCACCAGGAAACCGGCAGTACCGC
>JBJDYH010000326.1:0-27081 GCA_051867135.1 Faecousia sp.
TACGAATTTGCCCGAATTTACCAATAAAGTGAAGGATTTTGCTGCGGGGCGATGTGGGCATCGCCCCCTACAATTCCGAATTACCGGGTTTATCGACGGTCTGAAAGAAGTGCCCACGAGAGTTTGTGGGCACTCCTTTTATAGAAACTTCCATGTGTTGCATTTGTAGTCTACTGAGCCATCAATGTATGCAGCTAAATCTTTGTAAACAGTAAAGCCGCAGGCGCTATGCACCCTCTGGGAGGGGACATTCCCCTTGCGGATGTGGGAATAGATGGGAAGCATCCCTCTGTCCCTTGCAAAAGTCAGAAACGCTTCCATAAGGCTCTTGGCGTATCCTTTTCCCCGCTTGTCAGGCGCGGTCTCCAGAGCTTCCAGCAAGTAACCGTCCCGATAGGGTTCCAGACGCAGGGCGCTGACATACGCTCCCCGGACTTCCCACAGAGCGTAGAGGGCACCGTCCGCATGAAAGAAGTCCTGCTTCAGGTAATCGTAAAAATCCTGCTCCGCCCGGCGCTGAGCTTCCCCGGGGGTAAGCTCCGGGTAAAAGAACGCACCGTTTTCCCGGTTGCCTTCCTCGTAAACTGCCATAAGGGCGGCAAAGTCCAGCTCTTTCAGGCTGTAAACGATACGCAGCATTACAAAGCCTCTCCCAAAATGGACTTGGTAGCGTAGGCATTCAGGCTCATATCCGCAATGTTCCCCGCCTGATACTCATAGTAGCCTTGGGCACCGATCATGGCCGCATTGTCGCCGCAAAGGGACAGGGGCGGCAAATAAACCTCAGCGCCCATTTTTTGCGCTGCCGCCAGAATATCCCGGCGAATGATGGAATTGGCTGCCACGCCTCCGGCCACGGCCACCTTGCGATAACCGGTTTCCTTCAAGGCCGCCGCCACTCTGGGCACCAGCGTATCGGATACAGCAGCGGCAAATCCGGCGCAAAGGCTGGGAATATCGATTTCCTCCCCTATCTGCTCAGCATGGTGAATCAGGTTCAGCGCGGCGGTTTTCAGGCCGGAAAAACTCATATCGTAAGGGTTCGCGCCGGGCTTAGACCGGGGAAGCACATATTTGGCGGGGTCCCCCTTTTGGGCCGCCTTGTCCAGCGCCGCGCCGCCGGGGTACGGCATCCCCAAAACTCTTGCCACCTTGTCAAAGGACTCCCCCGCGGCATCGTCCAAGGTAGTGCCCAAAATCCGCATTTTGGTATAGTCGCGCACATCCACCAGCATGGTATGTCCGCCGGAAACCACGAGGCACAAAAAGGGCGGCTTCAACTCCGGGTAGGCAATATAGTTGGCGGCGATATGACCCCGGATATGATGGACAGGAATCAGGGGCTTGTTCATAGCCAAAGCCGCCGCTTTGGCAAAGTTCACGCCTACCAGCACCGCGCCAATCAGGCCGGGCGCGTAAGTTACCGCGATGGCATCAATATCGCCGCGCTTCATAGACGCGGCTTGGAGCGCTTGGTCTGCAAGGCCGTAAATGGCTTCAATATGCATCCGGGAGGCAATCTCCGGCACAACGCCGCCGTAAATACGGTGCAAATCCACTTGGGATGCAATCTGGTCGGTAAGAACCGTTCTTCCATCACGGACAATGGCAACCGCAGTTTCATCACAAGAGGACTCTACGGCTAAAATATTCATACATCCCACTCCTTTCTGAAAATCAGGGCATCTTCTTTGGGCTTTTGATAATACCGGGGTCGTCTGCCCACCTGACAAAATCCTTGTCTTTCATACAGGGCGATAGCACCGGCGTTGGAGGCTCTTACCTCCAAGGTCAGGCAGCGAACCCGACGGGCGGCAAGCTCATGCACCAGCCCATTCACCAGCATCTCCCCCACCCCACGGCGGCGGAAAGCGGGCTGAACCGCCAAGTTCATCATATCCGCTTCATCCAGCACCGCCTGAGAGCCTACATAGCCCGCAAAGCAGCCATTCTCTTCGGCAACCAGCCACAACGACAGAGGATTGGTAAGCTCCAAAGCGATAGCCTCTTCCGGCCAAGGGAGGGAAAAGCATTCCCGCTCCAGAGCCGCCACATAGGGAACATCCTGAGCGCGCATTTTTCTAAGGGTAATCATTTGGCTTCATACCAGCTCTTTCCGATTTTTGCATCCGCATTCAGCGGCACATTCAGTTTGGCAATGTTTTCCATCTCACGGCTCACCAAGGCCGCTACTTCGGAAGCAATTTCCTCGGGGCATTCTACAATCAGTTCATCGTGAACCTGCAGCAAAAGCTGGGCTTGGGGATAGTTTTCCCCCAAGGCTTTTTCCACCTTGATCATGGCCATCTTAATCAGATCAGCCGCCGTACCCTGAATGGGAGTGTTCAGGGCCATGCGCTCCGCACCCTGACGGATGTTGAAATTGCTGCTTTTCAGCTCCGGGATATAGCGGCGGCGGCCATAGAGAGTCTGGGTATAGCCCCGCTCCCGGGCCTCCTGCACCACCTGCTTCATATACTTTTTCACGCCGGGGTAGCCCGCCAGATAGCTGTCGATATAGTCTCTGGCTTCGTAGCGGCTGACACCGATGTCCTCTGCCAGAGAGAACTCGGAGATGCCGTAGACGATGCCGAAATTGACGGCCTTGGCATGGCGGCGCTGCAAGGGGGTTACGCTCTCGGGGGCAACGCCAAACACCTGTGCAGCGGTAGCCGTGTGAACATCCAAACCGGAAATGAAGGCGTTTTGCATGGCCTGATCGTCCGCAATATGGGCCAGCACCCGCAGCTCGATCTGGCTGTAGTCCGCATCCACAAAGACGCAGCCGGGTTTGGGAACGAACATTTTCCGAATTTCCGCGCCCAAATCCGTGCGCACAGGGATGTTTTGCAGATTGGGGTCGGTGGAGGAAAGGCGGCCGGTGGCCGTAACCAAATTCTGGAAGGTGGTACGCACCCGGCCATCGTCCTCCAACTGCTTGAGCAGACCATCGGCATAGGTGCTTTTCAGCTTGGTTAGCATCCGATAGTCCATAATGGCGGGGATGATGGGGTGCTTTTTTTTCAGCTTTTCCAGCACATCCGCATTGGTGGAGTAGCCGGTTTTGGTCTTTTTTACCGGGGGCAGGCCCAGCTTATCAAAGAGAAGCTCCCCAAGCTGCTTCGTAGAGTTGATATTAAAAGGCTCACCGGAGAAGCTAAAGATCAGCTTTTCGCAATCGTCAATGCGCCGGGTGAGCATTTCCCCGAACTGCATGAGAAGCCCCCGATCAACGCAAACGCCCCGCTTCTCCATGGCGTAAAGCACAGGAACCAAAGGCAGCTCAATCTCCCGGTAAAGGCAGAGCATTTGCTGATCATCCAGCTCCCTTTCCAGCACAGGCTTTAGATTCCACAAAGCCTCGGCGCAAGCGCAAGCGTCCCCATCTTCTACGGTAGTACCTAAAAAGTTGGTGGCCAGCTTGGATACCGGGTAGTCGGACTGGGAGGGGTTCAGCACATAGGCGGCAAGGGCGGTATCAAAGATGCAATCCACCGTCAGGCCGAAATCGTCCAAAGCATGGGCAGTCGTCTTCCAATCGTGGCAGATAACCTTTCCCAGAGAAAGCCCCCCTGCCATGGAAACCTCCATGGGGGTAAGCACGGTAACACCCTGCTCCCATGCAATGCCCATAGAGCTATCCGGGGCTAAATACAGGGCGCAGGAAGAAAGGCCGGCGGGAAGCTCGTCCACCCGGGGAAGCTTGACCGCTTCCGCCTGAGGCTTGGTATCTTCCAATTCTGCCCCACGCAGGCCGTATTTATCAATCAGGCGCACAAACTCCAGCTTTACAAAGAGATTATAAAGCTCGGTGCGGTTATAGGGCTGGATAAGGGCATCCTTTGGCTCAAAATCCATAGGCGCGTTGGTGCGGATGGTGGCCAAATCGTAGGACATATAGGCGTTATCCTTGCCTTCTTCCAGCTTTTGGCGCAATTTGGGACGAATAGAGCTATCATCCAGATTGGCGTAAACGCCGTCCAAAGAGCCGAATTTCACCAGCAGCTCCGTAGCCGTTTTGGGGCCGACACCGGCAACGCCGGGAATATTGTCCGAGCTGTCCCCCATCAGGGCCTTCAAATCCACCAGCTTTTTCGGCTCGAAGCCGTATTCCTCGGTAAACTTGGCGGTGTCATACAGCGTTGCGGTAGTCTGCCCCGGGCGGGAAATGACCAGTTTTACATGGACATTTTCGTCAATGAGCTGCAAACTGTCCCGGTCGCCGGTAACGATAACGCACTCCCATTGATTGTTGGAACAGATTTTGCCCACGGTGCCGATGATGTCGTCGGCTTCCCAGCCCTGACATTCATAGATGGGAATGTTCATCGCCTGCAAAACCTGCTTCATAATGGGCATTTGCTGGGCAAGCTCCTCAGGCATACCGTGGCGGTTGGCCTTGTACCCCTCATAGGCAAGATGGCGGAAGGTAGGCCCATGCAGGTCAAAGGTGACGCAAACCGCATCGGGCTGTTCTTCCTTTTCCATCCGCTCCAGAATGTTCAAAAAGCCGTAGATGGCGTGGGTATACAGCCCCTCCCGGGTGGTCAAAGGCTTTACGCCAAAAAAGGCCCGGTTGATAACGCTGTTACCATCTAAAATCAGCAGCTTCATACTTTTCTCCACTTGGTGCCCTGAGGGGTATCGATAATCTCTACGCCCATGGCTTTCAGCTCGTCACGAATACGGTCGGCCTCCGCCCAGTTCTTCGCCTTTTTGGCATTGGTTCTGGCCTGCACCAGAGCCTCCACCACAGGGTCGGCATTGGCTCTCGCTTCCTCCTCCTGCTTGGCGCGCAGCTTTTGGGCGGCGGAAAGCAGGTTCAGGGAAAGCACCTGGTCAAAGTCCGCCAAAGCCGCCAGCTTGGTAGCATCGCTGCACTTGGCTTTCAGCACATCATACACGGCGGTAATGGCAAGAGAGGTATTCAGGTCGCCATTGAGGGCGGTAACAAATTTGTTTTTCAAGGCTTCCAAGGCACTCGTATCCACTTCCCCGCCCGCTTCCAAGATTGCAATCTTGGCAATGAGCTTATCGTAAGCGACGACGGCATTGTCGAGGTTTTCCCAGCTAAACACCAGATTGCGGCGGTAGTGGCTTTGCAGGCAGAACAGGCGGTAGGCCATGGGGTCATAGCCCTTGCTTTCCAGCAGGCTTACCGTCAAAAACTCGCCCTTGGACTTGGACATCTTTCCGGTATCCGTATTCAAATGGTGCACATGGAACCAGTAATTGCACCACTTGTGGCCCAGATAGCTCTCGCTCTGGGCAATTTCGTTGGTGTGGTGGGGGAAGGCATTGTCGATACCGCCGCAATGGATATCCAAATCCTCGCCCAGATACTTCATAGAGATGCCGGAGCACTCAATATGCCAGCCGGGATAGCCAATGCCCCAAGGGGATTCCCATTTCAGAGCCTGATCCTCAAACTTAGACTTGGTAAACCACAGCACGAAGTCGTTCTTGTTCCGCTTATTGGTATCCTCTTCCACGCCCTCACGGACACCGACAGCGAGGTCTTCCTCGTCATGGTCGTTGAACACATAATAGGTTTCCAGCTTGGAAGTATCAAAATACACATTGCCCCCCGCCACATAGGCAAAACCCTTTTCAATCAGGGTTTGTACCATGTGGATAAACTCGGCAATGCAGCCGGTAGCGGGCTGGACGATATCCGGGGTTTTGATATTCAGCTTGGCACAGTCGGCAAAGAAGGCATCGGTATAGTATTGGGCGATTTCCATAACGGACTTATTCTCCCGCTTAGCACCCTTGAGCATCTTATCCTCGCCGGTATCCGCATCGGAGGACAGATGGCCCACATCCGTAATGTTCATGACCCGCTTCACATTGTAGCCCAGATACCGCAGAGACTTTTCCAGCACATCTTCCATGATATAGGTACGCAGGTTGCCGATATGGGCATAATGGTACACCGTAGGGCCGCAGGTATACATCTTCACCACATCGGGGTGATTGGGAACAAACAGCTCCTTCTTATGGGAAAGGGAATTATAAAGATACATAGTTAACCTCCAATCAAAAATAAACGCCTCTTGCGCAAAACTGCACAAGAGGCGGGCAATGCTCGCGGTTCCACTCTCATTTATCACTTTCAGAAAATACGCTCCCGGACGCACATTCACAGCCTCGCTTTGCCGGGCTTACAGCCAAAGACCCGACTCTCTGAAAAAGCGGCAACTGCTACTATTTCCGTTCACAGCGATATGAAATTCACAAATATTTTACCATTTACCCCCCTGTTTTGTCAAGCACAGGGCGCTATATTTGTTTTCGGGGCATTGCACGGAGAAAAAAATTATGCTATAATACAACCATACATAACAAAAAGGAGCAAGCCTATGAAAAAAATTGTAATGATTGCTGCCTTGTTGTTTCTCTTGGGCTGCATGAGCGGGTGTATGCCCAGCAATGACAATGCCAGCCAAACCACGCCCACAGCATCGATAGAGAATCCCTTACAGACTACCGAGCCGGATGTCACCCCCGGGCCCAATGTAACGACTACCCAGCCGCCTGAGGTTACCCTGTCGAAGATTTCCCTTTCCAGCATTGCTACCCCTATCGTAAGCGAGAGCTTTTATGATACGGATGGCACCCTGCTCTTGGACTATACATACCAAAATATATTCCTGATTTATTCCGATGCCGCTGTGGCAGACGCATTGTATCTGTCTATGGTAAACGCTATGGACTATTCCGCCGGCTTGCAGGATACCCTAACCCAAGCCCGGGACGCTCGCGCCGAAAAGCCCAATGGTTGGAGTCCTTATCAGTATAGCGTGCTCTTTGACACCATGCGTATTGACCAGACCGTTATCAGCGTTTACGGGGAGATTACCGCCGGCACCAGCGAGGTATCTACCATTCAGGTCAGCTCCAGCTACAGCCTGATCGACGGCAAGCATCTAACCTTTGGCGATATTCAGGCAAATACCTACCACTACTATACCCTGCTTACCAAGATTGATACCCAGCTTCGGGGTTCCTCTGTTGCGGGCCAGCTTTTTGCAGACTATCAGGAGACCATCGCTGACCAACTGCGCTCCAAAGACTGTACCAACTGGTTCTTTACGGAAACCGGCCTGAGCTTCTACTACCTGCCTATGGAGATCGCTCCCAATTCTCAAGGCACCATTGTGGTGGAAGTGCCCTACAGCGAGCTGCAAGGTCTTCTGCGGGACGATTTCTTCCCTGCTGAGGACTACACCACCGGCGGCAGTATGTATGCCCAGCTTTTCAGCGAGGCAGACCTTTTCAAGTATCAGCAGTTTGCGGAAGTGATTCAGGACAGCACGGGTGTAGAAATCCTGCTGAGTACGGACGGCGCTGTCAGCGATATTCGTTTGGAGCTGGGAAGCCGGAACGCTTCCGGGAATCAATTCACGCCTACCGCTACCATTTTCGCTTGCGACGGTATTTCCGCGGACAGCGCCATTGTGGTGCAATGTGACTTGCCGGATGCAAAGCCTGTGCTGCGGCTTACTTATGTAAGCGAAGGCGTGGAGCATTCCCAGTACATTACGCAAAACAGCACGGACGGCTCCGTTGTTTTTACAGATTGACATTTATCTGCCCGACAGGCTTTCCCGCCTGCCGGGCAGCTTTTTGCTCATTTGTCCCACTTCCCTGCTCAAAGCTGCCAGCGCCAGCAGATTGGGGATTGCCATACAGCCGTTGAGGATTTCCGCCACCGTCCATACCGTCCTGCATTCCAGCACAGCGCTGACTGCCACGGCAATCCCCTGAAGAATGACGAACTTTTTCCATACCCCGTCTCCGAAAAGAAACTGGGCGCAGCGCCCGCCATACAGCCCCCAGCCCAGCACCGTGGCAAAGGCAAACAGGCTGAGAAACAAGGTGATAGGCAACTGAACCCATTTGCCGAATACTTCTTCAAAGGCGGCAAGGGTTAATTCGATACCGGGGTCATCTCCGTAGGGAATGGGAATATCCACGCAAAGAATCACCAAGGCCGTCATGGTACACATGACGATGGTATCGAGAAATACCTCCATAATGCCCATATATCCCTGCTGGTAAGGCTGCTCAACAGCGGCGCTGCCATGGGCGATGGAAGCGGTGCCCATACCCGCTTCATTGGTAAAGACACCCCGGGAAACGCCGATGCGCAGGGTAATCAGCACAGAGCCTACCGCCCCGCCGGTTACCGCTCTTGGGGAAAAAGCGCCTATAAAAATCTGTTGAAAAGCCTCGGGGATGTGTTCCAGACGCACCGCCAGCACCCATAAGCACAGCAGCACATAGGCGCAAGCCGCAAAAGGGACTAAAATCTCCGCCATCTTTCCAATGCGGGAAGCGCCCCCTAAGGACAGCGTGACAATGATCGTTCCGAGGGCAATGCCCATCACAATATCAAAGCCGGTGGGTAAACTGACGCAGAAGGATTGGGCCGTGGTATGAATGCCCTGAATGAGGGTATTGATTTGGGTAGCGTTTCCCACCCCAAAGGCGGCAACTACTCCAAAAAAGGAATACAGCCCCGCCAGAAAATGGAACCGTTTCATGCCGTTTTTAATCATGTACATAGGCCCCGCGGCATACTCCCCGCCCGATAACTTTACCCGGTAGCGCACAGCAAGGGTTGCTTCCGCAAACTTGATGACCATGCCCAGTATCCCGCAAACCCACATCCAGAATACCGCTCCCGGGCCGCCAATGGCGATGGCCCCCGCAACCCCTGCCAGATTCCCCGTACCCACAGTCGCCGCCAGAGCGGTGCAGAGGGCGCGGTAGGAGCTTACACCGTCTTTGCCGGAATCCCCTGTAAGTTTTGAGAAAAAAGTCTTGAGCGCCGCCGGGAATTTGCGAAACTGCACCCCACGGGTAATTACCGTTAAATAGATACCAAGGCCCAAAATCAAAATCAAGGTAGGTACGCCCCATACCCATGCGTTTACAGTTTCCAGCAAGATTCTTCCCCCTACGCAAAAAGCAGCCGTATCAAAACGGCTGCTTTTGTGTTATTTACTTCCATGTTTCCCAAATTTCCGGGCAATAGCCCACAGTCACCTGCTTGCCGTTGCGTACCACCGGGGTTTTCATCAAGGTAGGATCGTCGAACACCTTGTCTTCCTTGGCATCCGCGCTGTCCATGTATTTCATCAGGGTAATGGCTTCGGCTTTGCTCTGCCAGTCGATGAGCTTGTCAATGCCGCCCACGCCCCGAAGCACCGCTTCAAATTCCCGGCCGGACATTCCGAACTTTTTCAGGTCGATATACTGGTAGGAAATTCTCCGCTCTTTGAAGTAGCGCTCGGCCTTTTTGGTATCGAAGCACTTGCTTTTTCCAAAGATTTGAATGTTCAATAGATCACCTCCATCAGGCAAAGCCCGCTGGCAGGAGCCAAAAAACCTGCCTGCTCACGCTTTGCGCCAAATAGCTGCGTAACGGATTGGGCATCCCGCTGCCCCTTGCCCACTTCCACCAGCGTGCCTACCAGAATACGCACCATGTTGTATAGAAACCCGTTGCCCCGGAAGGTAAGCTGCAATTCATTTCCGAGCCGCGCAATGGATATCTCCTCCACCGTGCGAACTGTGGACTTTTTCATCCGGGGCGTGGCACAAAAGGCGGAAAAATCATGGGTTCCGGTGAGGAGCTTTGCGGCCTGCTTCATGGCCGCCGCATCCAGCTTGTCAGGGTTGACCCATACATACTTGCGCTCAAATACGCAAGGGGCTTGGCTGTTCCAAATGCGGTAGCGGTATACTTTCTCCTTGGCATTCAGACGGGCGTGAAACCGCTCCGGTGCCTCCCTGCAAGAGATTATGCCGATATCCTCCGGCAAATACCTGCGAAGCTGCTCCAAAATCTCTTTGGCGGGCATTTCGCTTTTGCAATGAAAGCTTGCCACCTGCCCCATAGCGTGTACTCCCGCATCGGTACGCCCGCTGCCGGAAATTTCGACAGATTCCCCTAGAATCCGCGTAAGGGCAGTTTCCAGCTTGCCTTGGATGGTATTGTCCGAGCCGGGCAAGCGCTGCCAGCCACGATAGCGGGAACCGTCATAGCAAATATCAAGCCGCAAATTCCGCATAGTTCATAAGTTCCTCTCTGGCTTCCCGCTCGCTGTCTGCGGAGAACAGGAAGTTTCCCTTGGCATCGTATACCTGAATGTGTCCACGAATGTTGCGGATAGAAAACATAGCCATCACCTTGTTTCTTAAGATGGCTTTATTCTACCCTGTAATAAGTGTAATAAACAGGACTATTTAGCCCATGTTTCCTCTGCCCATGTGCGCAGTTTCTCGTAAACCTCCTCACGCCCGATTTCGTTGATGATCTCATGGCGCATTTGGGGGTAGAGCTTTGTCTCTAAGTTCGTCATGCCCGCCTTTCGGAAAGCTTCGGCAGCCTGCAAAACACCCTTGCCGTAATTGCCCACCGGGTCTTCCTCCCCTGCCGCAAACAGCACCGGCAAAGCCTTATACATCTTTGCCAGATTTTCCTCCTTTTGGATATACTTAAGCCCTTTCATAAGATCCCGCATCAGCCCTGCTGTGGCAGTAAAGCCGCAAAGGGGATCGTCAGCATAGGCTTTAACCCGCTGAGCATCGGAGGAAGTCCAGTCAAAGGGGGTTTGGGGATTTTCAATGCGTTTGTTGTAGCCGCCGAACACGATGTTTTCCAAGGCAGGACAGGGTTTTTGCTCATTTTTCCCGATACAGAACAGCTTGCACAGAGGCTCGGCTGCCGCCAGAAGCCCCTTGGGCTGCCATGCCGTACCGCTTAGAATGCAGCTTGCAATGCCGCTGTCGGGGTGGTCGATCAGCAGAGTTCTTGCCATAAAAGACCCCATAGAGTGGCCCAAAAGCGTATAGGGAACACCGGGATAGTCTGCCATGGTCTGCTTCATAAGCTGATAGCTGTCCTCCACGGCGCGGTGCCAGCCTCCATGGAAATATCCCTGAATGCCCTCTTTTCCAATGGATTGACCGTGGCCCATGTGATCCTCGGCTGTCACCAAAATGCCGCAGCCATTCAAATAGGCGGCAAAATCCTCATACCGCCCGGAATGTTCGGCAATGCCGTGGACGATCTGGACGATGCCCCGGATTTCCCCCTCAGGAATCCAGCGGCAGGCAAAAATCTGCCCGGTTCCGCAGGAGGGATAGAAAAACGCCTGTTTCATATCAGTCAATGACCTCATAGCCGGCATCGGCAATGGCCTTTTTCAGGGCTGCAGCATCCGCATTCCCGGTAACGGTAACGGTCTTGGCCTGCAAGTCCACCACCGCATCCGCAGCGCCGGGAATTGCCTTGCAAACGCTCTCTACCCGAGCCTTGCAATGGTTACACATCATACCCTCCACATGAATTACCGTGTTCATAATGATTTCCTCCTGTTTTTTGATAATAGGCTCCCCCGCCGGCATCGCTTTCCCGGAGGACTTCCCCTTGAAGCGGCGCAGCCGCAGAGCATTGCTGACTACAAATACGGAGCTCAGGCTCATAGCCGCAGCGCCAATCATAGGGCTGAGCTGAATGCCAAAGGCGGGATACAGCACACCCGCCGCCACCGGAATACCCAAGGTATTGTAGAAAAATGCCCAGAAAAGATTCTGGCGGATGTTGCGCATAGTAGCCTTGCTCAGGGAGATGGCATCCCCTGCCCCGGTGAGGGAGGAGGCCATAAGCACCACATCCGCAGACTCTATGGCGATATCCGTACCCGCACCGATGGCAATGCCCACATCCGCTGTAACCAAGGCGGGAGCATCGTTGATACCGTCGCCAATCATAGCGACACGCTTGCCCTTGGCTTGTAATGCGGAAATATGGCTTGCCTTTTCTCCGGGGAGCACATCGGCAATCACATGGTCAATCCCCGCCTTGGCAGCGATGGCCGTTCCGGTAGCTATATTGTCGCCTGTGAGCATGAATATGTCAAGCCCCAACTGCTTAAATTGCTCCACCGCAGCCTGAGAATCCTCTTTCAGCACATCCGCGGCGGCAATCGCCCCCAAAAAGCTGCCATCGGAGCAGGCAAAATACAGAGGGGTCTTCCCCTGCCGGGAAAGCTCGGAATACTCCGGAACGGAAATCCCCTTTTCGTCCATAAGCGCCCGGTTGCCGCCAAAATAGGTCTTGCCGCCGATTATGCCTTGCACGCCACGGCCGGGAAGGGTCTGAAAATCGGTTACTTCTTGCAAAGGGCTGCTGCCATAATAGGCCAAAATAGCCTTGGCAAAGGGATGCTCCGAGGGAGCTTCCAGAGAAGCAGCAACGCAGAGCAAAGTATTCTCGTCTGCTTTGGCAAGCATCAAATCCGTTACCGCGGGCTTTCCGGTGGTGAGGGTTCCGGTCTTATCCAGAACAACGGTATCGATGCGATGGAGGTTTTCCAGCGCTTCGGCGTTCTTGAAAAGTACGCCAAGGGAAGCGCCCTTGCCTGTACCCACCATAATGGCCACCGGGGTAGCCAGCCCCAAAGCGCAGGGGCAGGAAATGACCAGCACGGAAACCGCCATATTCAGGGAGAACTCTATCCCCTTTCCGGCCAGCATCCAAACCACGAAAGCAACTGCCGCAATTCCCATAACCACAGGCACGAAAACCCCGGCAATCTTGTCCGCAAGCCTTGCGATGGGGGCTTTGGAGCCGCCCGCATCTTCCACAAGACGGATAATTTGGGAAAGGGTGGTATCCTGACCTACCTTATCCGCCCGAATTTCCAGATAGCCCTCCTGATTGATGGTAGCGGCGCAGACGGCATCTCCCGGGTTCTTTTCCACGCTTACGCTCTCCCCGGTAAGGGCGCTCTGGTCTACAGCGCCACGGCCTTTGGTAACTGTACCGTCCACAGGAATACTGCCGCCGGAACGGACAATTACCGTATCCCCAACCACAACCTCTTCAATGGGGATTTGAACCTCGGTGCCATTTCTCAGAACCACCGCCTGCTTGGGGCTTAAGTCCAAGAGGGCGGCTACGGCATCCCCGGTCTTTCCCTTGGCCCGGGTTTCCAGATATTTACCCAAGGTAATCAGGGTAAGAATCATGGCGGCGGACTCAAAATAGAGGTTTTGGCTGTAGTGCTCCACAACTTCCCAATGTCCGTTGCCCATAGCCCAAGCCATGCGCAGCAGCGCTGCCACGCCATAGCCAAGAGCCGCCAGCGAGCCTACCGCAATCAGAGAATCCATATTGGGGCTGCGGTGGTACAGAGCTTTCAGGCCACGGCTATAGTATACCCGGTTCAAATACACCGGGGGCAGGGTGAGAAATAGCTGCACAAGGGCGGCTACCAGCGCATTTTCTCTGCCGTGATACCAGCTCGGCACAGGAAGCCCCACCATGTGCCCCATAGTAAAATACATTAGGATAATCAGGCAGGAAAAAGAGCCAATAAGGCGTATTCGCATTTGCTTCACAGCATCCTCAGCCGGGGCTTTGGGAGAAGCCGCCTTTTGGGCGCTTGGCAGGGCAGCTTCGTAGCCTGCCTTGGCTACGGCAGCCATAATTGCCGGGGAAACATCTTCTTTGGCCTCAACAACCATAGTCCCCGCCAGCAGATTGACCTCCGCTTTCTCCACACCTTCCACGGCATTGGTCACTTTTTCTACTCTGGCGGAGCAGGCCGCACAGGTCATGCCTTTTACAATAAACTTCAGTTTCATAGGGTTTCTCCTGATGTGAAAATATTGACAGACAGTATTCTATATGGTATTATTCTACCATGAGTTGCAAAAAATGCAAGTACACACTTTTTTGTATCATACTACCCTTTTTGAAACCATGGAGGTGACTATGAAAAATACCGATCATTGCCCTGTGGAAGCGACTCTTGACCTCATCGGCGGAAAATACAAAAGCCTGATTTTGTGGTATCTGTCCGACAGCAAGCTTCGCTTTTCCGAGCTGAAAAAGCGAATTTCCGGTGCTACCGCCAAAATGCTCACTCAGCAGCTTCGGGAGCTGGAAGCCAGCAACCTGATTCACCGGGAAGTATTCCCCATTATTCCCCCAAAAGTAGAGTATTCCTTAACGGAGTTGGGAAGAAGCTTAATGCCCATTCTGGTCGCCATGCGGGACTGGGGCGCTGAATACCTCCGCTGCCACAATATGGAAAGCACCTGCTTTATGATGGATCACGATCCCATCCCGCAAACCAACTAATTTTTAAGAAAGGGAAGAAATACCCATGAACATTAAAATTCTCTCTGACAGCACCTGCGACCTTTCTCCCGAAATTCTGGAGAAATACAATATTTCCGTTACGCCCCTGATCGTCATGAAGGACGGCAAGGAATACCGGGACGGCGTAACCATTACCCCCGCCGATATCTTCGCCCATGTAGCCGCCGGCGGCAGCCTGTGCAGCACCGCAGCCCTCAGCGTTGGCATTTATCAGGAGGCTTTTGGGAAATACGCCAAGGATTATGACGGCATTATCCACATCAACATTGGCTCCGGCTTCTCCTCCAGCTATCAGAACGCCTGTCTGGCTGCCGAAGATTATCCCAATGTGCGGGTCGTGGACTCCAATAACCTGTCCACCGGACAGGGCTTGGTAGTTCTGAAAGCCTGCGAGCTGGCAAAAGAAATGGACGATCTGGACAAGCTTCAAGCCGAGCTTCAGGCCTTTTCCGAAAAGGTAGAAGCCAGCTTTGTGATGGATCAGCTCAAGTACATGGTCAAGGGTGGCCGCTGCTCCTCCGTTGCCGCGCTGGGCGCGAACCTGCTGAACCTGAAGCCCTGCATTGAGGTAAAGGACGGCAAAATGAGCGTGGTAAAGAAGTACCGCGGGAACTATACCAAATGCCTTGTAAGCTATGTGCATGACCGGTTGGAAGGCCGGGAGGATTTGGACGACGGCCGCATCTTCATTACCCACACCCCGGTAAGCGAGGAAACTCTGGCCGCCGTCAGAGAAGCCGTAAGCGGCTGCGCCAGCTTCCGGGAGACTCTGGAAACCAATGCCGGATGCACCGTTTCCTGCCATTGCGGCCCCGGTACGCTGGGTGTTCTGTTTGTAAGAAAGTAAGAAATATCCCCCGTTTCCCTGCCGAAAGGCAGAGAAACGGGGGATTTTTATTTAGAAAGTAGCCACTTCTTCCTCTGCCTTTTCGCAGGGGGTAACGGAGATGGCGGTAAGCACCGGGCCAAGGTCGCCCTTGTACAAAGGGTGCTTCTCCGCAGAGATTTTGGCCTGCACCATCACCCAGCTTCGGGTGGTAAGGCTCTTAGCGCCCTCATAACGGCAGGGAACGCCGCAGAACTCGATATCGTCCACGCAGCAGGTCATCACAAAGCGTCCGGGGGCAAACATATTGTTCTTGTCCCGGCGAAGCAGGGCTACCTGCGCCTTAAAGCGGACAGTCTTGCCGTCGTACTTTTGAACCTCTTCGTTCACATCCCGATACCAAAGGCCGTAGTCCTCGTCCTTGATTTCGATAATCGGGGCGTTGATATCAAAGGGCAAGGGGTCTACCACATCGTCAAAGGCGGTAGTGCCGTCCAGATAATCATAGAGGATATCCACCCGGCGGTTGGCTGCCCGGGAGAGCTTATGAAGCGCCGTGGTATCCGCACCCGGCTGCAGGCGGTTGTAAACCACCATCTGGGCACCGGTCAGCTTGTCCATTACCAGATTGCGCATATTGGCGTTGAATGCCATAATGGTAGTAGCATCGGCAAACATAACCTCCTGCGCCACAACCCAGTCCTCCGGGAAGCGCATATAGAGGTCACCCACAAGCTGCATACCGTTCAGCTCAGCAACCACGCGCTCTGCCTTGTACTTTTTCGCCAGAGCGGAAAGCTCCTTGGAGGTAACGGTCTTCTGATCCAGCACCTCCATAAACACATTCTTATGGGGATAGGCGGAAAAGTCGTACTCCTCCTCACCCTCTTCAAATACCAGAAGCAAGGTGCGCTCGCCGGCATTGAAGCGGGGGTCTTCCAGCGTTTCCTGAATAAACTTGGTCTTGCCGGAGTCCAGAAAACCGGTAAAGGCATAAACAGGAATTTGCACCATAGTGCTACCTCTTACACGCCGAAGAGTCCGGCAATGGCAGCTTCATCCAGCTTAGAGCCGATCACGCAAAGCTTACCGATCACATCGGCGCTGCCCATGCGGACATTGTGCTCCTGAGGAACGAAGTCGAAGTGAATCCAGCCGCCGTCCGCACAGGGAACGATGCCCTTTGCCCGGAGAATCAGGCCGTAATCATCGGTGTCCAACTCGTCCAGAGCCTTCTCAATGGCTTCCACAGTAAACTTCTTGGCGGTTTCTGCGCCCCAAGAGGTGAACACCTCGTCGGCATGGTGATGGTGGTGGTCATGGCCACAGGAGCAGTGCTCATCGTGCTCATGGTCATGCTCGTGGTCATGGTGGCCGCAGCAGCCCTCCTCATGGTCGTGATGATGGTGCTCATGGTCGTGGTCGTGATGGCCGCAGCAGCAGTTCTCGCCATGCTCATGGTCATGGTCATGGTCATGCTCACGCTCATGCTCATGCTCGTGATCGTGGTCATGGTGACCGCAGCAGCAATCTCCATCATGCTCATGGTGATGGTGATGATGCTCGTGGTGCTCCTGCTCCAGCTGGGCAATTTCCTTTGCCAGAGTGGACTGGCCCTCCATAGCGGAAATAAGCTGCTCACCGGTCAGCTCGCCCCAAGGGGTAGTCACGATGGTAGCCTTCCCGTTGTGCTCTCGCAGCATGGCGACGGCGTTGTCCAGCTTGTTCTGGGGCGTACCGTCGGTACGGGAGAGGATGATGGTAGAAGCGGTTTCCACCTGATTGTTGTAGAACTCACCAAAGTTCTTCATATAGATTTTTACCTTGCCGGCATCTACTACAGCAACGGTATACCCCAGCTCTACATCGTGGCCGGTTACCTTTTTCACAGCGCCGATCACATCGGACAGCTTGCCCACACCGGAGGGCTCGATAATCACGCGGTCGGGGGCGTAGGTGGAAATCACCTGCTCCAAAGCCTTGCCAAAATCGCCCACCAGACTGCAGCAAATGCAGCCGGAGTTCATCTCGGTAATGTTGATGCCGGCATCCTGCAGAAAGCCGCCGTCAATGCCGATTTCGCCAAATTCGTTCTCAATCAGCACCAGCTTTTGACCCTTATAACCCTCGGAAATCATCTTTTTGATGAGCGTGGTCTTGCCGGCACCCAGAAAACCGGAATAAATATCAATTTTTGTCATGGTAACACCTTCCATTTATCCATAGTTAAGAACATGATACCACAACAAATCAAAAATTTCAAGTAGTGACGAATGTATACAAGCCCCTATGCTCTCCGCAAAGAACATAGAGGCTCTCGTATATTATTTGCGCTTTCCTAAGGAATGGGAATCAGCAGCCAGCTTCCTTCCTCCGGCTCTTGGGTCAGGGAATTTGCGCTCATGATTTTCTCCTGAGTGGTGGCGTTTGCCTTTGCCAAATCCCAAAGGCTGCCCTTTCCCGCGCGGCGTAAAATCAGGCTGGGGCGGTCCGCAGGGCGCTCCAAAGGTTCCCCCAGAGAAACCCCGGTAACCATGGGTACGGTTATTTTCTCCTGCAGCAGCCCTTCCATGCCCAAGTCCACTTGGGCGCTCAGCGCAGCGCCGGGGGTTGCTTCCGGGCGGCCGGCCTGCCAGAGCGTAAGACTCCCCTGCTCCGCCGGATTCAGGGGCATCGTATCCTGCCAAGACAGGCTCTCGCTGCAAAGGGTGCCTTCTTCGTCAGTCCCCAGCACCTGCCAGCGGCCGGAAAGCTCCGCGCTGCCATCCTGAGAAGACAGGCGCATTCTTGGCCCATCCCCAAAAAATACGCAATCCAGCACTTTCCCCATAGCCGCGCCCCCTTGGGTGCCGGCCTGACGTCTCTCGGAAAGCAGGGAGGTTACCTGAGGAAGCTCTACCGACTGGGTCTGCATTTCCAGCGCCCGCTGGGTGCTGTAAGCATCCGTAACCACCTCCAGGGCTTTTCGGTCAAATACCAGATACTGACCAATCAGCCCGGCTTTCAGGTTCAGGCCGCCGTCCTCCCGAAGCTCCAGCTCCAGCCCGGTAGGAACCATAGTTACCTGCAGGCGGGCATCCGGGCCATATTCTTTATCCAGCTCGCTGTACTGAGAGAAGGGAACCTGAAAATCCCAGCCGTGAAGTTCCCCATCTTCTCCGCGGTACAATGTATGCCCCAAAGCGGTGCCGCGAAATACCACCCGGTCAGCCATGAGCTTGCAATCCGTAACAAAGGGATGGAGGCTGTAATGCAGCAGCTTTTCCGGGTGCTCCCCGGCAGGGGCCGGGATATTCTCCTCTATGTCCACAATCTTCTCCCCTGCTTCTACAGGAAGCTCTACATCATATTTCTGCCGCCTTACCTGAACATCCTCGGGAAGCTCCTCGGGGTAGCTGATATCCACGGTGTTTTCTACCATTGTGTTGGCAACCATGACCAAATCCGCACGAACCATCAGCTTTCTGGCAGAAAGGCTGCGGGCATCCAGATTGCGAAGATAGCACCCGGCCAGAATGACACCGTCCCGGTCTCTATCCGGGATGTCCCAACGGGCTTGGAAAGGAATCCAACATTCTACGCTGCGCACGCCGCTGCCATCCTCCGGCAGATACAGTACCCACGCCATCACGCCGCCGGAAATAGCCGCACCCTCACGGCTCCATTGCTTGCTGCGCACCAAGGCCTGACCGTAGCCGCAAAGCACCTTGCCGATATCCGGCATATTCTCGGGAAGCTTCAGCTCCAGGGTTTCCTCCAAGTCCTTCCTCTCACCCCCGGGGCTGCTAAGCCATGTGCAGCGGGTTTTGGGAAACTGCAAATCCATTTGATCACTCCTCAAAGTAGTTTGGTGCTCTACCCTATGCCCCCAAGCACCCCATTATACCTGCCTTTGCAGGAACAAAATTCCAATGGCGACAGCGCCTACGGCAAAACAGGTAGGGAAAAAGCCGCAGCCAACCCGGCCGCCAATGAACAGGCCAATGCCAAACGCCACAAAAGCAATGCTCCACAGTTTATTCCGACGGCACAAAAAATCACCCCCTGCATGAATGTATGCAGGGGGTGTGGGGAATTATTACGACTGCTTTAACTCCTTCAGGATTGCCGATACAATGGGCACGCAGACGGTGCGGCCATAGCCCGCATCCTCTACCGCCACAATGAAGGCGTAGGGGTACTCTTCATCCAAAAGGAAGCCGGTAAACATGGCGTTGGGCTTTTTGCCCTTTACCTGAGCCGTGCCGGTTTTGGCGCAGACGGTAAAGCCTTGGAAATTCTCGTCACCATACTTGGCTGCCACATTATTGCGCATATATTCCCGGATGGTCGCCGCGGTTTCCTGAGACATGATGCGGTCTTCCCGCTGCGCTTTGGCTTCATAAGTGGTTTGTTTCCCCACCGTGACCTTTTCCACCACATAGGGGGCATAACCCGCGCCGCCGGCGGCAATGGCACCCACAAAGCGCAAATAGGCGCAAGGATTGATCAGGTCGGTATACTGGCCGATGCCGCTCCAGCAAAGGTTTTCATTGTAGGCATCCGACAGATCAAAATTGCCCTTTTTGCTGACAAAGCCGTCAAAGCTGACGCTGTCGGTAATACCGAACAGCTCCACATACTGCTGCAGCTTGTCCCTGCCGATTTTTTGCACCAGCTGGGCAAAGGCGCAGTTGCAGGAGTTGGCAAAGGCCTGCTTCAGGGTCTGGTGACCGTGACTGCTTTCGCAGGTAACCTTGCCGGAGCCGATTTCATAAGCGCCGTCACAGTCAAAGGTAAGCTCCCGGGCATCGGGAATACATTCCAGCGCCACCGCCAAGGTAACGATCTTAAAAATGGAGCCGGGGGTATAGGTGTTTTGAAGGAACCGGTTCATATATACGCCTTCATAAGCGCCGGTAGTATCCCCAGCGATATCCGGCATATTATCCGGGTCAAAGGTGGGCGTGGAAACAGCGCATACGATTTCGCCGGTACGGTAATTGTACACCGCCACAGTACCCTTTCGGTCGCCCATTGCCTTCAGCGCCGCTGTTTCCAAGCGGGAAGAAAGGGTAAGCTGGATGCGGCCTTCCGCATCGCCATAGGTATATACGCCCCCAACCATATCGTACAGCACCGTATATTTCCGGTAAGCATCATAAATGGTGGTGTCCACATTGCCGGTGCGGTCTCCCAGCCAATGCATGGTCGCTTTTCTCAGGGCAGCATCCGCGGCATAGGTCTTTCCCCCGGAGAAGTCCACCAGCACCGCCCCATCGGAATCCAAAATCATGGCGCTGTTTTGGTAGTAATGGGGAGAGCCGGAAAACCTGACCCAGCTTCCGGAGTTGGAAACATAGTCTACTGCAAAGAATACCATGCCGCCAAACAAGGCAATGACCAGCACCATAGCAATCATGGCACGGCCTGCTACTCTATTCATCCGTATCCCTCCCCTCTTTGGTAATGCGCACAGCAAAGCTGGCATTTTGGCGGGTATCGGCAGCCTTCATAAAGGCCAGCAATCCCCAGGCACAAATCATGCTGGTGCCGCCGTTGGAAAGGAAAGGGAAAGTCACGCCGGTAAGGGGCAAGACATCCACAGTACCCAATACATTCAGCATGACCTGCATCAAAAGGATGCTGGCAGCGGTACAAGCGCCGATGGTATAGAAGCTGCTGCGGCTCACCGCCGCGGAGCGCACCGCAAAAATCGCCAGAACCAAGGTGCTGAGCACCATCATGATGGCAATCAGCAAGCCCCATTCCTCGCTAATCGTAGCAAAAACCACATCGGAGTCGGCAGCGAAGACTCGTTTCATCCAGCCGTTTCCGGCGCCCAAGCCGAACAGTCCGCCGGAGGCAATGCACATAAGGCTTCTGGTCTGCTGATAGCCGGCACCCAGCGGGTCTTCCCAGATATGCCGCCACGCGGAAAATCTCCGCAGGGCATGGGGGGCAATGCGCAAGGCCACCACTCCGGCAAAGCCCAGCGCCGTAATGGCAAGGCCCACAGTACCCACGCTGCCGGAGCGCATAAAAGCAATAATCAAAAACGCCACAAAGAACACCAAGGCAGTACCAAAGTCGTTCATAAGGGCAAGGCAGCCGCAAATGGCTACGGAATAGGCAATAAACAGCCACAGATTGTGCTTGCTGACCACCCGCTCCATGGTAGATGCGCCTGCAAACACAAAGCAAACCTTACTCAGCTCCGAGGGCTGCAGGCTCATAGAGCCAATCTCGATCCAGTTCTTTGCGCCATGCTCCTCTTTGCCAAAAAGCAGGGTAATAATCAAGAATCCGATACCTGCAACCGCCGCAAGATAGCGAACCTTTTGGGCACGCTCCAAATCCCGCAAAGACCAGCCAACGCCCACAAAAGTAACCACGCCCAAGGCAAGGGCAATGACCTGCTTCACCGCCTCTCCGGGGCGCACAGCAGCAATGGCTGCCATACCAAAGCTGCACAGCAGAAAGGCAATGGTCTCCGCTTCAAAGGCGGTACGGCGAATCATCAGGGTAAAAAGCAGCAGCGCCCACTGGATGGCCATAATGCCGCCAAAACCCAGCAAAATGGAATCGGCATTGTCAGGGCTGCCGCCCAGCAAAAAGCCCATCACCAGAAGCACCTGAATAATGGTAAGCAGCAGCAAATTCAGAACCGTATGCACCGGGCCGGAGGCTCGGGTACGGATTTTCGCCTGACGCTTCTCCTGCTTGCGGGAAATGGGAACAAGCTGCATGGGGATGCCGCCAATGGAGAGCACATCCTCCGCAGTCAGCTCTGCAAAGGGGGTTTGTTCTCCGTTGACATAAGTACCGGTCTTGGACTCGGCATCCCGCACCGTCCAAGAACCATCGTCATAGCGGCGCAAAACCGCATGGTTTCTGGAAACCGTGGGGAAATCCACCACAATATCGCTGCGTTTGCTTCTGCCAATTACATTTTCCCAATGGGTAATGGGTATCTTTTTCCCGTTTTCCAGCACCAGCCAAGCCCAAATCTCCGGCTCCCGGCGGAAGGTAAGCAAAGGCTTACACACCCGCCATAAAAGCACCAGCACCAATACCGGCAGGAGGTAACGCAGAACGCTGTCATATACATAAATATAGCTGTCTTTGGCTTGTACCAAGGATGTTACATCGGGCATAGAGCTACCTCCTTTCTGAGGGTTAAAGTGAGTTCAAAAGTTCAATTTCTTTTTGATAGCCGGGAAGCTCGTTGGGCGTTTCCAATATCATGGGAAGACCCTGCAGGGCGGGATGGTTCAAAATTTTCCGGAAGGTTTCCAGCCCCAGGCTGCCTTTTCCGATACATTCATGGCGGTCTTTATGGCTGGCAAAGGGATTCTTGGAGTCATTCAGGTGAAGGGCCTTGAGCCGGGAAAGGCCGATAACGCAGTCAAATTCCTCCAAAACCCCATCCAAATCGTTTACAATATCATACCCGGCATCATAAACATGGCAGCTATCCAGGCAAACGCCAAGGTCTTCCCTGCCTACGCCGTCAAGGATGGCTTTCAGGCTTTCAAAGCTTCCGCCGATTTCGCTGCCCTTGCCTGCCATGGTTTCCAGAAGGACTGTCACCGGGTAGCCGGGGGCCATGGCTCTTTTCAGGGCATCCACAATATAGCCTATCCCCGCTTCCTCCCCTTGCCCCACATGGCTGCCGGGGTGGAAATTGTAAAAGTTGCCGGGCAAGGCTGCCATGCGGCGCAAATCGTCCGCCAAAATATCCGCCGCAAAGGTTCTGGCTTCGGCATCCGCCGTGGAAAGGTTCATAGTATAAGCCCCATGGGCTACCAGCGGGCCGAAGTCCAACGCAAGCTTCGCCTGCATGGCTTTGGCGCAATCGGCGGGGTCTTCCGCTTTCGCCTTGCTGCCCCGGGGATTGCGGGTAAAGAAAGCAAAGGTATTGGCCCCAATGCTGTGGGCAGTAGCAACCGTAGCTGCATAGCCTGAGGATGTAGAAAGATGGCATCCAAGATACCGCATAAACGCACACTCCTTTTTGTAAATCATACAATACCACATTTGCAGGAAAAAAGCAAATTAACAATTCCCTTTTCGAAATTTTGTGCTATAATAGAGAAAATTACCATGATTGGAGGCCGCGTCATGCCGAAATCCGATAATCAGAAGCTGAAAATCCTCTACATCCGGGATTATTTACAAAAAAACTCTCACGAGGGGCATCCCGTGAGAGCAAATGAGCTGATTGCCATGCTGGACAAGCACAATATCAGCGCTGACCGCAAGACCATTTATTCCGATGTAGCCGCCCTTATGGATTATGGCGACGATATTCTCTCTATCCCCGGCAAAAACGGCGGCTATTATGTAGCCAGCCGCAATTTTGAAGCGCCGGAGCTGAAGCTTCTCATCGACGCCGTGCAGTCCAGCAAGTATCTTACCGAGCGCAAGTCCCGGGAGCTGATTGAAAAGCTTTGCAAGGAATGCAACGAGGACGAAGCCAAGATGATCAAGCGCAATGTGCTGGTATCCGGCCGGGTCAAGAGCATGAATGAAACCATCTACTACAATGTAGATACCATTCAGGAGGCCATTAGCCAGAATCGGCAGATCACCTTCCGCTATTTCGACTGGGATTTTAACGGAAAGCGGAAATACCGGGACAAGAGCTATGTTGCCAGCCCCTATGGCCTATGCCAAGACAATGAAAACTGCTACCTTTTGGCCCATTCCCAGCGCCACGGCATTACCCACTACCGGGTAGACCGCATGAGCGATATTGCCCTGCTGGAGGATAAGCGTACTCCCTGCCCCGAGCTTACCGGAAAAGCCCTGAACGAACACGCCCAGCGGCTTTTCTCCATGTATTCCGGCCAGTTGACGGATGTAAAGCTGCGCTTCCACCGGGAACTCCTCAATGTGGTGGTAGACCGCTTTGGCCGGGATGCCATGCTCATCCCCGAGGATGAAAACTACTTCAATGTTACGGTAAAGGTTGCGGTTTCTCCCATGTTCCTGAGCTGGCTGCTGGGCTTTGGGGATGAAGTTAAGATTCTGCACCCCCAAAGCGTTGTGGATGATTTTAAGGCTCTGTGCCGGAAAGCGCTGGGTCAGTATTCAGAGTAAAAGACGAAAACAGGTCGTTCCAGGTTTCCCGAAGCTGAAGTGCGTTTTCCTCCGGGGCCATGGTGGTTACGACATAGTGATAATTTCCATCGTCCAAAATGCTGCCCCGGCATATCTGGTCGCCCCCTTCTCCCGCGCAGCTCCATACAAAATCATAACGGCGGCAGCCATCCTGATTTTGAGTCATCAGGTTCAGCTTATCCCGCCCGAAGCCCGTTACGGTGCGTAAGGTTTTATCCAAATCGCCGCTTTCCAAGGTCTGCTTGGTCAGGGTAAAACCATCGCAGAAGTAAATGCTTTCCTGCGCCTCGGATTCCATTGCGGAAACCTCCGTATCCCCGGAAAAGCTGAGTACCATTTGGGCCTTTTCTCCCGGGGGCAAGGGAGTGTATTCATCGGAAACGGTTTCATAGTCTGTTTGGGCGCATCCGCACAGCAAAAATGCAAGCGCCAGCGCCGTCACCAGCCTCTTTTTCATAAAATCCCCTCCATTTAGTTTTGGTCACACCTACTTCTATTTCATGCGCTTTGACCTTGCCTTATGCCCCCGGCCTTGACTTTTGCGGGTAAAAATGATATCATCATCTGAAACGGAGGGTTGTCCGAGTGGTTTATGGAGCTGGTCTTGAAAACCAGTGATGGGGTCATTCCCACCTAGGGTTCGAATCCCTAACCCTCCGCCATGAAAAAAAGCACTTGCTTCGGCAAGTGCTTTTTTCAACGAAGTGTGCCTGTCGGCACGAAAAGTGATGCTTCGCATCGTGAAGTTGCCGCGCAGTGAAGTTTCTGCCTAAAGTGGGTGGCACACTTCACTTCACATTGTGCCAAGCACAATACTTCACAGCGGCAATGCCGCTGCTTCACTTGCCGCAGTGCGGCAAACTTCACTAAAAACGCAGATCATGTAAACCTGAATTCTATGGTACGAATCCATCAATTAAAAACGCAAATCCTTCTTTTTCGTACTCCATTTCCATAAAAGTCTGCGAAACTACTGTTTTGCAGACTTTTCCTTTGGATATAGTGAAAAATTGTTCAGAATTATAACATTCCCAATATAAATACTCAAAATCACAAAATTGGTGACAAGTCCAAACGACTCGTCACCATCAGACTGTCAAAAAAATATTTGCTTTTCTTATCTGGGGACTCCCTACCGATGTAGGGCGGGGGCTTGCTCCCGCCGTTTTCTCCAATAAAAAACGCATGGATATGGTTCAGCATGGTTGTATATTGATCATTTCTCGGTGAAGAATGTTTTCCCTCCAGCAGCAATAAGAGCGTTTATGCAATTTGACCGTATAGAGTGTTTTGAATTTCGGCGGGAGCAGCTAAGCGCCCTACGACTAAAATAGGTTCTTCGACAGACAGTTGGTGACAAGTCCAAACGACTTGTCACCATAGCTTATTGTGAAATTGCCTTTCGCCCAGCGCTGACAAGATAAAATGAATGTCTGCATGGATACAGACAGAACGCTCTGCGATTTTCGGGTGTGTATATGCCTGGCCGTTATTGATACAAACATAGGTTGCATCCGGATTTTCCATGGTAAACTTCCAAAATGGATACTTTATGATACCCGGGGTGTTCATTCCTACACCAAGCTCCAGCAGAAGAATATGGGTTTCGCTGTGGCAACGGATAAAATCCTCATATCGATTGGCGGCAGCGTACCAACCTTCATCCTGTACGAAGGTATCGTCCGAGCGAAGGTTCATGGTCATGTGTGAGCCGCATACCGGACAGCGGGGTATCAGCTCTGAGGGGATTTTCATATCCTGCTGCCTAACGAGCATCTGCCGGGCTTCCGTCTCATTGTCATAGGTCTTATTGTGACAAGCCTTGGCGCATTGCCATAAACCGTAGTCGCCTTGGGTGTAGAACAGACGGCTTTTGTCAAAGCCTGCACGCTGGAACTGGTGATCTACATTGGTAGTCAGCACAAAATAGTCCTTGTCCTTCACCAGCGCCAGCAGTTCCTGATAAACCGGAAGCGGGGCATCCACATAGCGGTTATAGAAAATATGGCGGCTCCACCACGCCCAGTATTCCTCCAGCGTTGCAAAGGGATAAAAGCCCCCGGAATACATATCGGAGATGCCGTATTTCTGATAGAAGTCGGAGAAGTACCGTTCAAACCGTTCCCCGCTGTAAGTGAGCCCGGCAGAGGTAGACAGCCCCGCACCGGCACCGATTAAGACAGCATCCGCAGTTTCCAGAGCGGCTTGCAGCCTTTCAATCTGTTCTGAGCAGCTCCCTGTATATTCTTTCATCCTGTTCTTTGAAAACATTGAATACCACCTCGATTTTACTTCCGGTTTCGGCCTTGTATTTCTGTACCGTGTCCACAGCAATCTCTGCCGCCCTATCATTTGGGAACATAAAAACGCCCGTAGAGATACAGCAGAAGGCAATGCTTTCCACACCGTTTTCGTCCGCCAGTTTCAAGCAGGAACGGTAGCAGGATTTCAAAACTTCACAATGCTGCCGGGTCAATTCTCCCCGCACGATGGGGCCGACTGTGTGGATCACATAATCACAGGGGAGGTTATAAGCGGGCGTGATTTTGGCCTGCCCGGTGGGTTCTTCATAGCCCTGCTCCGCCATAATCTCAGCGCACTTCAAACGGAGCTGCACCCCAGCATAGGTGTGGATGCAGTTATCAATACAGTTGTGGCAGGGCTGGTAGCAGCCGGTCATGCCGCTGTTGGCGGCATTGACGATGGCTCCGCATTGAAGCGTTGTAATATCTCCCCGCCAGAGATAGATTCCATCCCGAACCGGGGACAGTTCGGGCAGCCGGGTAATCTTCTTTGCTGCCAGTTCCTCATGCAGGTAGGCATCCTGCACTTCCAGAAATCTCTTACCTATGGGTGCCGGGTGACGGACATTCATCAGTGAACGCAGCAGCACCTTCTGGCGGTCTGTGTCTGCCGGGATTTCCTGACGGCGGCATGAAGGACGCTCCCGCAGCAATTCCTCAAT
>JBJDYH010000327.1:0-26764 GCA_051867135.1 Faecousia sp.
CTCAGATAGCATAACAAAACAGGTTCTTTCACACCGTTGAAAGAACCTGTTTTCTTTGCTTATCCGTGATACACTTGTGTTCCGCTTTCCTGCTCCATTTTCCTGCCATCAGGGAGGCGAACGGTAGCCGTGCAGTTTTCCGGGACAGTGACAGTGTATTCACAGCCATCTTCTGTGCGCTTCCAGCCGCTTTCCACCATGCCGTAAAGGCTCTGATAGCTTGCTTTGGCGTGGGTTACGTGTCCGCCGGGCTGTGGCGCAATAGCAAAATGATTCTCCCCATCCACATGAATCCCGCACATGGTATCGAAGATCCAGCGACACACCGCACCCTTGGAGTAGTGATTCAGGGAGGCAGGCTTGGTAGTGTTGGGCCCCTCCCAGTTTTCCCAGATGGTGGTGGCTCCCTGCTTGGGCATGCACAGCCAGCCTGGCATCTCTTCATTTTCAAGCAACCGGTAGGCATAGGCGATGTCCATCTTGCTCAGCACATCCAAGATAAATGGCGTGGAAAGAAAACCCGTTCCCAAATGCCATCCGTAGTTATCCAGCGCTTTCAGCAACCGATGCTTGGCATACTCGGTCTGCTGCTCGTTCAGCAGCTTCAGATGCAGCGGACGCACCAGCTTTGCCTGCCGGTCGGTATCCAGGCTGAATTTAGGCGCCTCCACCAGATGCTGATAACCCTCCCGAACCTTCTCCCCAATTTCCCCATACCAGGCAGAATCGTTTTGTTTGCCTAACAGGGCTGCAATCTCACTCATGCGCTCCATGAGAAGAACGATATAAGCGGTGGTCTCCTCCGGGTGTGGACAAATAAACTCAGAAACGGAAAAATCCATCACATCCGCAGGCTCTGCCCATTCGCCGTACGACTGACCGTAATTACTGATCCACTTGCAGTATTTTCGGTCAATACCGGTAGGGCGTGCAGTCAGATAGCGTTTTCCCAATGTATCAATCTTGTACTCGGCGTAGCGAACCATATCCGGATAGTTCTCCTCCAGAATGGCAATATCCCCATACTGCTTGTAGATATCATAGGGAATGAATACACCTGCATCCGACCAACCCGCCGAACCGTCCATAGCCTTGAACATCTTGGGAATGCCGCCCTCAGGAGCGATCTGGCGATAGCATCCTTCCGCTGTCATGGTGTCAGACAGGTCTTTCTCGAACTTCCGTGCCATGGGAGCATAGGAAAATAGGAAGCTGGCAGTGGCGCAGAAAATCTGGGCATCCCCAGCCCAGCCATGGCGCTCCCGGGTGGGGCAGTCAGTAGGCAGATCTGCATGGTTATTCTTGGTGCTCCACACGGTGCTTTCCACGAATTTGTTCAGCAGGTCGTTAGAGGTTTCCAGCCAACCGGTGCGCTCCATGGATGAGTAAACAGCAATGGCGGTGAAGTCCTCCGGGTTCACCTTCCCATCCATCGTAACCTCGACATACTGGAAGCCGAAGATGGCAAATCGGGTCTTGTATTCGTTCAGCCCCTCTTTGCAGGTATAAATCACCTGCTGCAAGGGAGACACACGTTCTTTCTTCACATTTTGGATATTTTTCTGGGTAAACTCCCCGTTTTCATCCAGCATCTCACCGAACCGCAGGGTAATTTTCTGCCCCTGCTTTGCATTCAGCCGGAAAGAAAGGTAACCGGCAATATTCTGGTGGAAATCCAAAACCGTCTTCCCTGCCGGGGTGGTGATCCGTGTTGCAGACAGGGTCTCATGTTCCTCTACCATCACATTATTGGAAGCCACAGGGAAAACGGAATTTGTGGTTTGCTTTGCCTTGCCCTGATAGGAAGGTTCCGCATTGGCATTCACAATCTCGCCGTCCTTGTTGTCCGCAAAGCGAATGGAACCATCATTGCTCCACTGCCAGGAGCCGTCGGTGTAGATGCAGGTCACCCGTCCCTTTACATCCGTCAGCTCCAGCTGTGCCAGAAGCTTGGTTTCCGTACCGTACTGGTTGAGCAGGCCCGATGCACCGCAGGCGCCACGATACCATCCATCTGCCAGCTGGAAGGTCAGCGCATTTTCACCTTCTTTCAGAAGCTCCGTCACGTCATAAGTTTGGTACTGAATTCGTTTACGGTAACTGGTATGACCGGGAGTCAAGACGGCAGAACCAATTTTCACACCGTTCAAGCATGCTTCGTAGAGGCCACAGGCAGTGGCATACAGACGTGCCGCGCGAATCTCCCCTGCCGTGAAAATCTTACGGAAGCAGTCCACTGGATAACGCTCCTTCTCGTTTACAGTGTAGTTTCCAGTGATCCACTTTGCTTTCCAATCGGTCTTTTGGAGCAACCCCATCTCGAAAAAAGCCGAGCTGATCTCACCGCCCTCCCCATTTTCGTCCCAGAGTTTTACGCTCCAGTATATTCTCTGACGGCTGTGGAGCGGCTCACCTTCATAAAGGATGTGGGTCATGCGAGATGAAAGGACCTTACCGGTATTCCACACCTCTCTGCCCCCAGACTTTGCGATGATTTGATAGGCCGTCTGCTGTCTGCCGCCCACACAGTTCCAAAACAGTCTGGGCTTAGAAATATCAATTCCAATCGGGTTCTTCAGATATTCCGTTCTCAGACGAATTGCTTTCATGGCGTTCTCCTCGTTCCTGTAAATGATTTACTTTTTCCCATCATAGCAAGAAACAGCTTCTTTATATATCAAAAAAATGCTTTCCGTATAACTATCATGATTTCCTGCGGAGCAAAAGCCCGAGTACATTACTTTTTCGTAATTTTGCTATATATGTCGCCTTTTTAATATACCGCCACGCGAAATCATGGTATTTTTTTATAGAAACACGGGACTTTATTCCAGGTGAAAATCATCAAAAACTTTCATGGCAATATACCCGCAGACGGAAGATTACGCTCTTTTCAGAGCCCACAAAGGAGAATGCAAATGCAAAAGAAAGATATTCTGATTTTTCTGAGCGATCAGCATAACGGGCGCATCATGGGATGTGCCGGGGATAATGTTGTTCGCACTCCACATCTGGACAATCTGGCAGCAAATGGAACTCTGTTTCAAAACACCTATACCTCCTGTCCTCTGTGTGTGCCTGCCCGCATGTCCTTTCTGACCGGTCGGTTGCCCTGTCATACCGGTGTTTTTACCAACAAAGGGTCTATTCCTCCTGAGATGCCCACCTTTCTGCACCAGTTGGCAATTGCCGGCTACGAAACCGTACTGTGCGGAAGAATGCATTTTGAAGGCGAGGATCAACGCCACGGCTTTACTAAGCGGATCGCAGGCGATATTACCCCCACGGCAATGGGTCCCACAGACAATGCCCATGATAGAGGCCCTTATTCTCTGACAACTGGTGAGCCGTTCTGCCTGCAAATCATCGGCGGGGGCAATTCTCCCATTCAGGAATACGACCGCTACGTGGTTGAAGCTGCCCGTAATTATCTCTCCCAGCCCCACCAAAAGCCTCAGTGCCTTGTTGTGGGAACCTATGCCCCCCACTTCCCCTATGTTGCCCCCCAGGAACTCTATGATTACTATTACGACAAGGCAACCATTCCTCCTACTGTTCAGACGGGGCCCGGTGGTGTCCACCCGGCAGAACGCAAACGTATGTCCGACTGCGATCCCCAAATCGTACGGGCAGTCAGAGCCGCCTATTATGGTCTCGTAGAATTTGAAGATCAGTGTATCGGACAGGTACGAACCGCCTGGGATGCCTATCTGCAGAACAACAACAGACAGGGTATTTTCCTATATCTGTCTGACCATGGCGATCATGCAGGCAGTCACGGCTTCTATGGCAAGCAGTCTTTGTATGATGATGTTTTGCGGGTTCCTCTGGTTGTGTGCGGCGACGGCGTTCAAAAGAACCGTACGATCCATAGTCCCGTCAGCATTATGGATATTGGCCCCACCCTGTGTGAGATGGCGGGTATCGATGCCCCTCCTGCCCAAGATGGTATAAGTCTATGGAATACGCTACTGAACGGAGATGAACCTGAAAGTCGAGACATTCTTGCAGAATGGATCAACGACCCCTTCACAAAGGGAACCGAGTATGGACGTATGCTGCGCCGTGGTCCTTGGAAATTGATCAGTTATTTCGATTACCCCGAAAATGACCTGCTGTTGTGCCCGGAGAATGATCCTTGGGAAACCAACTCTCTGAGCCTGCAGGAACCAGAAATCCTGCAGCAGCTCCGCGAGTCCGCCTTTGATGGAATTGACCCTCAGGAAATTGTGGCAAAAAAGAACCTCCGGGAAGATGACTGCGGCATTATCGCCAAGTTCAATCGTCTCAACGGCATGACTAATCCCGAAACCTGGCAATGCAGCCAGGAAAGCAAACGCTTCCCAAAAGCATTCATCCAATCCAACAAGCCGCTGCATCCCTATATCCAAATAATGTGGGATCGTCAGATGGAGGCAGCAAAGAAAGAGGGGTTATACAATGAATAACAACGTAGCAAACCGTCCGAACGTCCTGTTTATCATGGCAGACCAGTTTCGGACTGCATCCTTGACGGGTCAGGGCGACGGTATTGAGACTCCAAATATTGACCGGATTCGGAGAGAATCTGTGTTTTTCACCAAGGCTGCCTGTACCGCTCCCCTCTGCACCCCCAGCAGAGCATCCCTTGCAACCGGAAAAATGCCCCATAACTGCGGTGTCATGGTACACGATGCCAATTTGCCTCTGGGACAAACCACTTATTATCAGCGGCTGCGGCGGGCAGGATACCGGGTCGCCGTTACGGGAAAAACTGACCTCCACAAGAAAGACCCCACCCTTGGCACCAATGGTCCTCTGCCGGTTTCCTATGAGCTGGGCTTCACCGACCCCACTGGTGAAACCGAAGGAAAAATGAACAGCGTATGGTATGGTGTCAAAAAAGACGGTATCACCCGCAGCGTACTGCAGGCAGTTCAGAGCCGGAAACCCATAGACGGAGAAATCGTCCCGTTGGGACCCTACCAGAAATACCTGATGGAACGCAGCCCGGAGAAGATGCAAACACTCTGTTCTGATTATATTAACCGGCTGGGTTTGAAGCCCAAATATTATGCATCACCCACGAACTTGGATGCCGAGGAATACATTGACAATTTTGTAGGTAGGCTTGCCTGTGACTGGCTGGAAAATGTGGACGACGAAGCTCCCTGGCATCTGTTTGTCAGCTTCCCCGGCCCTCACAATCCCTGGGACCCCCCAAAAGAAGAAGTAGAAAAGCTACAGGGTAAATCCTATCCCCAGACACCTGCTGATGATCTGGAAGGCAAGCCTGAGTGGGTAAAAAAGCGTGCCGCAAGAGAAAGCGCAGGCATTACCTCCGAAGCACACGACAACATGAAACGGCACTATGACGCATCCATTCAGGTGATCGACCGTCAAATCGGAAACTTACTGGATATTCTTAAGCGGCGAGGTCTGGACGAGAATACAATCGTCATCTTCTCCGCCGATCACGGAGAACTCATGGGAGATCATGGTCTTTTTGAGAAGCAGAGTATGTACGAAGGTTCTCTGAGAGTCCCCCTCCTGATTCATCTGCCGGGAATGACTCGTGAAAGAAAAAGCACGGCACTGGCAAGTCTGATGGATTTGGCGCCAACGATTCTGGATTTGTGCGGTGCGGACTATTACGCAGCCGATATGGATGGCCGCAGTCTTGTTCCGATCCTCACCGAACAGGAAGAAGAAGTACGGCACGTTCAGGAAAGTGAATTACGTCACACAGCGATGCTGTATGACGGACGGTATAAATGGATCCGCAATGTCAATGACAGTAACGAACTGTACGATTTGGATGCGGACCCTGATGAGCTACACAACATTCTGAAAGAACATCCAGAAGTAATCGCTAGACTACAGCAGCATACCTATCGTCAGTAAACAAATAGCGGCAACAGAAAGGAGAAAAAAGTGAGTAAAAAAGAGTTAGGTCTCGACAGGCAGGGAATCCAGCTGACCATGTGCCAAAAAGATTTTTGGGGTTATGGCGCCGGTGTGCTGGGTGTCACGGTTATCACCCAGTTAATCGGTCAGCTGACGTATTTCTACACGGACAAGATTGGTATGTCTGCTGTGGTCGCAGGCAGTGCCCTTATGACAGCCAAGATCGCAGATGCTTTTACCGATCTGATCATGGGCGCCATCGTTGACAGAACGAAATCAAAGCATGGAAAAGCGCGGCCCTGGATGCTGTGGATGTCCCCGTTGGTCATTTTGGCTGTTCTGGGACTGCTGTTGGTTCCAAAGGGTTGGAGCAGTCAGGCGCAGTTCGCATATGTTCTGATTACGAACATCTTTGCATCCGCAATTATCTGCACCGCCATCAGCGTGCCATTTGCATGTCTTCTGAATTACCGCACCCGCAGCCAGTATGAACGGACCCGCATGAATGTTTCCAGAACCATCTTTAACTATCTGGGTGGCATGTTCTTCTCCGTTGGCCTGCTGCCGGTGACAAAGGCAATGGGTGGCACCCAGAAGGCCTGGATCATCGTGGGTGCATGTGCTGCTGTGGTTGCTTCCATGAGCATGCTTACCTGCTTCTTTATATCCAAAGAGACAGGAGAAAGCTCTGAAGCTAAAGCTCAGAAAACAGAGCATTTCTTTACCCAAGTGAAATCTCTGTTTCACAATCGTTATTGGGTCATTATGGCACTGGCTATGCTGGTAGCCCACATTATCTATGGCTTTAATTCCGCAACCAATGCCTATTACGCAAAATGGATATTCGGCAGTGAGAGCATCGTGGGTATCATGGGCATCATTGCCATTATCCCCACCCTGCTGGGCTTTGTAATCATCAGCCCGCTGGTCAAGCGGTTTGGTCCTCTGAATGTAATCAAGGCGGGTTTCCTTCTGGGAATCATTGGTTATGTTATTCGTGTATTCTTCCCCTACAACTTTTTTGTTGTCTGCGCAACCGGTGCACTCACCTCAATGTCCACCATGCCTTTCATGATGACCGGTATGGTGTTGGTCGCAAGTGTGTCTGATTTTGAAGAGTGGAAAACCGGAAAGCGGAAAGTCGGTCTGGTTCAAACCGCCACCAGCTTTGGCGGTAAGGCAGGCAGTGGTTTTGCATCCGGCATCATCGGTATGATTCTGACTTTGGGCGGTTATGCACCTGCTGCAGTCGTTCAGACAGAAAGTGCCATCCGCAGCATCTTCACCATTTGTATCTATCTGCCTGCCGGATTGCTGCTCATTATGTTCGTGCTTATGTGTCTGTTTGACATGGATAAGAAATATCCCACCTTCCGTCAGGAACTCATCGAGCGCACACAGAAAAACAATACCGATGTATAAAGACAGGGACCGATGTTTTCTGCTACATCGGTCCCTCTACCGCAAAGAGGAGGAACTACAAATGAAAGCAGTCATGGTCATGTATGACAGCTTAGATAAACACTTCTTACAGCCATATGGATGTAACTGGACCCATACACCCAACTTTTGCAGGCTGACTCAGCGTGCAACCAGATTTGACAAATTCTTTGTTGGCTCTATGCCCTGTATGCCCGCAAGACGGGAGCTGCATACAGGCCGCTACAATTTCCTGCATCGGGGATGGGGCCCTCTGGAGCCCTTTGATGACTCCATGCCGGAGATTCTCACCAAAAATGGCGTGTATACCCATCTATCAACGGATCATTATCATTATTGGCAGGATGGCGGTGCAACCTATCACAATCGCTATTCCTCTGCGGAATTGATCCGCGGGCAGGAAGGTGATGCCTGGAAAGCAGAGGTTGCCGATCCGGATGACAGCTTCCTGCATGATACCTATGCCCAGCGAAAGCAGTTTCAAGGTCAAAGCCTGCGCAATGACCTTGTCAACCGGAAATATATTCATTCCGATCAGGAAATGCCCCAGTCTCTAACCTTTACAAACGGTCTCCAGTTTATCGAAACCAATCATGACCAGGACAACTGGTTCTTATCCATTGAGACCTTTGACCCCCATGAGCCTTTCTTCACGCAGGAGGACTACAAAAAGCTGTATCCTCATGAATACCACGGAAAATTCTTCGACTGGCCCAACTACACCGCCGTAACCGAAGGCGAAGAAGCACTGAACCATGTTCGAATGGAATATGCTGCTCTCGTAAGTATGTGTGATGCAAAGCTGGGTCTGGTACTGGATGCATTTGATAAGTACGATTTATGGAAGGATACCATGCTGATTGTCAATACCGACCACGGTTTTCTACTGGGTGAACACGACTGGTGGGGAAAGCAAGGGCCTCTTTTCAACGAAGTTGCCAATACACCTTTCTTTATTTACGACCCCCGATGCAGCAACATGCCGAAAACCTGTGATGCGCTGGCACAAACCATAGACATCGCTCCTACCCTGCTGGAATTTTTCGGGCAAAAAATTCCCAAGGATATGATGGGCGTTCCTCTGAAAAATGCATACCAGCATGGGAAAAAACTGCGGCAGTATGCTCTCTACGGGCATCACGGCGGTATGACCTGCATCACGGATGGTCGTTACACCTATATGCGTGCCCCAGTCACAAAAGATGAAACCTATGAATATACGGTAATGCCATGTGATATGAACCGAATGTTCAGCCCGGAAGATCTACAAAGCATGCAAATTTGCGAACCCTTCAGCTTTACCAAAAAGGCGAAGGTGATGAAAATCAAGCGTGTCAGCGGGTATAAAAAGGTTTGTGCGCCCTATGACCTGCTCTTTGACCTCCAGAAAGATCCTGGTCAGTTGAATAATCTGAAGGATTGGGAAAAACGGGCCGAATTGTGCAACGCCATGATTAAGGAATTCAAAGCCAATGATGCGCCTACTGACCTTTATGTGCGCATGGGCTTCTCAGGGAAGCGCAAGGTCGCTGCAAAGAACCTTTCCAATCAGGAAAACAAGCGAACTGCGTTTATGGAAAAAGGCATTTATGTACAACTCCCATTCACAACAGGTGCAGCAGAATATTTCCATTCGATTCTTGAAATGGTTCCGGCAATCGCCAGACCTGCAGTCAGTGTTCCCTTTGTAAGCTTCTGCAAAAAGCAAGGTGGAACCGTAACCATTGCCATGGTAAATAATTTCCTGGAGACGCTGAAAAACAGCCCCATGAAAGCTCTGGCTTTTGGCGCAAAAATGCTGATGGGCTTTTATCTGCCCTTTGAAAAGGAGCAGGCAAGCCTATGAAGCCCAATGTAATCATCATCAACCCGGATCAGATGCGTGCAGACAGCATGCACCATTTGGGGAACGGAGCAGCCTATACCCCTAACCTGGATAAACTGGCAACTGAGGGCGTTTCTTTCTCCAACGCATTTTGTCAGAACCCGGTATGTGTTCCCAGCCGCTGCTCCTTCTTTACCGGATTATACCCCCATGTACACGGTCACAGAACTATGGCATACCTCCTGCAGCCGAGAGAAGACAATTTATTTGGCGATATGAAAAAAGCCGGTTATTATACGATCTCCTCCACACGGGGAGATCTCCTAGCTGGGCAATATCCAAAATACCACAAAGAACTCATCGACGAATATATCCTGGCACCCCGCGCAAAGCAGCCCCCTGTTAAAGCAGCGTCAAACCGTGGTGAGCCGGACAGTGATACCTACTATTCCTTTCTGAACGGCATTCTTCCCACCGAAAATGCCGACAGCACCGCAGTCGGGATGGATGATCTTACCGTGGATGGAGCCATTCGATCGATTCGGAAGCGTCCAAAGGACAAGCCCTTTTTCATGTTTGTCGGACTTCTGAATCCCCATCCGCCGTATCAAATCGAACAAAAGTATTATGACTTGATTGATAAATCAAACCTGCCTCCCAGATACCGGGCGATCCGGGTGCAGGACGGCAAGCCGTCCATGGAATGCGGTCTCATGGAAGCTCAACGGATTTCAGGATGGAGCGAAGATCGGATTGATGAGCTGCGTACCGTCTATCTGGCTATGTGTGCAAAAGTGGACGATCTGTTGGGACGAATGATCGATGTCCTGAAGGAAGAAGGCATTTATGACGATACCGCGATTCTGTTCTTCTCTGACCACGGTGACTATACCGGTGACTATGGCATTGTAGAAAAGGCGCAGAATTGCTTCCCGGACTGCCTGACCAATGTCCCCTTCCTGATTAAGCCGCCGAAGGGTATTCCTGTTGATTCCGGTGTAAACGATCAGCTGGTAGAGCTGGTGGATGTCTGTGCAACAGTTGCAGACCTCAGCGGAATCTCCTTGCAACGACAGACTTTTTCTAAGAGTCTGCTTCCAACACTTCAAAGCAAAGCAAGGTCACATCGGGCATTTGTCACCTGCGAAGGCGGAAGGCTTCCGGGTGAACTGCACTGTTCGGAATATAATCCCCAACGCTTTGACCCCAATGACCTGTACGCACCACGGCAGCTTCTGCAAAGCCATGACACTGGCGAACACACCAAGGCTGCAATGATCCGGACAAAGCAATATAAATACATCCGGCGTTTGCAGGAGAAAGACGAATTCTATGATCTGGAAAAAGGAGAACAAATCAACCGGATAGACGATCCCGTCTACGTTTCTATTGCAGCTGCGCTCAAGGAAAATCTGATGGATTGGTACATGGAAACCTGCGATATCGTTCCACAAATCCCTGACAGCCGCTTCACCGCAGAGTTTCTTCTGAACAATATGTCTGCTGCCGGACAGCCGCCGCTGGTCGGCAAAATACTGCTGTTATATTTGCGTCTAAGCGGCAAAACGCCTTCACAGTTCATTGATCAAATCCGAAAAAAATCAGAGGGATGACCACCCGGTTGGGGGTGTTTTTGTTGGAATGTGGATTGGCAATGTGTCCGAATGGTTTGGGCTTTGACGTAACTGGAAAATATACATGAAATAGCTGTGCATAAGCGGATGGAAGTGCTGAAGCCGTATCTGGCAAACGAATTAACAAGGAAGTTTAGAAGGAGAGTGGGCGATTGGGCTCGCTCCCTTTGCCTATATGTACGCCGTTTCTGGAAATCACCATGACCAGCAAAAGAAAGCGGATAGTTCGCTGAGGTTCCGTAGGATGACAAACCTGTATATCCCAATGAAACGCAAGGTGCACACAGCTGGTGCGCAATATCACATTCTGACACTATCACGAAACAATTGGGGCGTGGTTCCGGTGTATCGCTTAAAAACCTGCGTGAAATAACTCTGCGATGGATAGTTCAGAAAGCAGGATATTTCAGAAAGTGAGTACCCGGTATGGGAAAGCATATATTTGGCTTCCCGTATTTTTTCACTGTGGATATAGTCTGGAATTCCCAATCCGGTTTCCTTCTTAAAACGAAGGGAAAGGCTTCTGCTGCATAACGAGCAATGCTTCGACAGATCGTCCAGAGAAATGGATTCGTGGAGATGTACCGAGATATAGTCCATGGCTTTCCGCACCACAACGGAGTATTTCTCTGTCTGTTTCACTTCTTTCACACGATCACAGAACTCTGTCATCATCGCCAAAACACGCCTTTGAATCTGCGCGATATCATGCATCTGATCGATGTGCTGGCAAGAGGAGTCACTGATTGCAAAAGAAACCTCTTCCGTCAGTCCTGCGCGAATAGCTGCCCGGGAAAGCAGCGTTGCAAGGCACACAGCGGCATATTTTTGCTGCCGCAGATCGTCCAGAGACATCTTGCCCACACGACCCCGAACAGGCGTATACAAGATTTTCATCAGATCCTCCCGGCTGCCGTTCTCAACCGCGCGGCACAGCGCGGTTTCAAAGTCAATTGGCACATGGAACTCGGCATCCTCCCGCTGGGTAAACAGTTCCGGGGCTAGATCCAGAGGATTATTCGAACTGTTCAAAAACAGATCATTCAGCTGGACATTATCCGGAGGAATGCGCTGCCCGAATGCCAGCTGAGCCAAAATACACATCATATCCCGGATCTGTTCCAAACTGAAAAGAGGCATTTTGACCATCATGTCAACATATTGCTGCAGGCATTTGGGAGAGATCACATTCTGACACATGGACAGAATTTCCTGACGACTATGGGAAATGGGACTTACCAGACCAATCACCGCATATTGCTTCCCAGGTAGTTCGCAGACCCCAAGAAAATAGCCGGGGTCCACATAGGAAATCAATGGATGTAGCGGATCTTTTCTTTGCAGGCGAAAGTCGGTGATTACCCATTGCAGTGCGTCTACATGCAAATAATCCTGGGGAAGTTCCGGCCAAATCCCACACACTGTTCCATTATCATCTGTCAAAACCATTGGTATCCGGGTAATATGGTGCAGTTTTTCACAGGTAGAACGGTTGCTTTCCATGAAATCACATCCTTTTATTCATCTTATCATAATTACGATAAAAAAATCAATATTTTTGTATAATGAATTTCGCTTTCCTGATAAGATAGGAATACCAAAGGGTGATACCCGAAAGAAAAAAGAAAGAATGGAGCGATATTTCATGGCAAAGAAACCACTGGGACTGGACAGCATGGGCATTCAGAAGACCATGCGCTTGGGCGACTACATAGGTGATGGTTTGGGGCAGCTTCCCTTAAACATCATGTCTTGCTTGGTCGGTCAATTGACGTATTTCTACACGGAAAAGGCTGGACTCGCCGCTGGCATGGTAGCTACCATGCTGCTGATCGCAAAAATTCTGGACGCCTTTACCGACCTGATCATGGGTAAGATCATGGACGCCGGCAAGTCTCCCAAAGGCAAGTGCCGTCCCTGGTTCCTGCGCATGGCCGCACCTACCGCTGCCGTTATCATTTTGCTGTTTACCGTACCCCGCAATGTTCCAACCGGTCTTCAGATGGGCTATGTGCTGATTACCAATATCCTGCTCAGTGCGGTGGTATATACCGCAGTCGCGATTCCTTACACTGCTTTGATGGCAATCCGCACCAAAAGCCAGGATGAACGGGGCAAGATGGGCATCTTCCGTGCCGTCTTCGGCTATGCTGCCGGTATGGTCATTGCCATTTTGCTGATTCCCATTACCAACATGCTGGGCGGCGATCAGGCAGCCTGGGTTAAAGTTGCTGTGGTTTTTGCTGTGATTTCCGTTGTTTCTCTGCTTTTCCTTTATAAGGTTAGCCGTGAGGAAGTGTCTGAAGTGGCTGTGGAACAGGACGAGGATGCCAATGTGCCCTTCGGTGAGGCACTGGGTTACCTGTTCAAAAACAAGTGTTGGGTTCTGATGCTTTTTGCAAACCTGCTGATGAACATTTCCTATGGTCTGTCCTCTGGTGGCGGTACTTACTACGCCAAATATATCTTCGGTAACGATAACCTGGTTGGTCTTATGGGAGCTATCGGTCTGATTCCCACCTTCTTAGGTTTTATTCTGGTGGGACCCATGACCAAGAAGCTGGGAATGCGGAAGACCTGTATGGTTTCCTGTGCCATCGGTGCGATTTCCTGCGTCGCCCGTGCCTTTGTGCCCTATAGCTTCTACGCGTGTCTGATCGGCGGCTGCTTCGCGACCTTTGCCAACATTCCCATGATGTGCCTGTTTGGTGCCATGGTCAATAACTGCGTGGAATACAACGAATGGAAGTTCGGCAAACGTCTGCTGGGTATGACCAACAGCGCAAACTCCTTCGGCAGCAAGATCGGTTCCGGTATCGGCGGCTCTCTGATCGGTTGGATGCTGGCCATCGCCGGTTACAATGCCGCTCTGGCTGTTCAGCCTGTCTCTGTGAACTATGCCATCATCGGCTTCGGTATCTATGTGCCCCTGATTCTGTTTGTCGCAATCTTCATCATGCTGAAGATGTACGATCTGGATGCCCATTATCCCCAGATCATTGCCGATCTGCAGGCAAGAAAAGCAAGCAAAAAGGCTTAATGAATGATTTGCACCCGCAGCTCCACTGCGGGTGCTTTCTACAAAAAGGAGAAAACTTCATGCTGAGATTATATGATCTGACAGTAGAATACCGCCATGAACCTGTGGGCCTGGACTGTGCCGCTCCCAGATTCAGCTGGAAGCTGGAAAGTGATCAGCAGGATACCTGCCAGAAATCCTTTATTTTGACTGTGAATGGTGAAACCATTGCAGCAGAGAGAAGCAGTCAGAGTATCCTAATCCCATACACCGGTGCCCCTTTGATGCCCGGAACTGTTTATCATTGGAAGGTGACGGTTCAGGACAATCACGGTCAAATCGCCACTGCCGAGAGTACCTTTGAAACCGGATTGATGGATGTACGTTTTTTTGCAGACCATGCCCAGTGGATTACCTCCGGCTGGGATACCAAGGAGACGGGAAGCCCGGTTTTTATCAGACACTTTTCGGTGAAACAGGATGTGGTCAGCGCTCGTCTGTATGCCACCTGTCTGGGTATCTATGAAGCGGAACTAAATGGCGAGCCGGTTGGTAATACCTATTTCGCTCCCGGTTGGACCAGCTATCACAAACGGCTGCAATATCAGACCTACCCTTTGGAAGTGAAACCTGGAGAAAACGAGCTTCGCTTTACACTGGGCAACGGCTGGTATAAGGGTGCATTGGGCTTCACCCCCATACCCAATCACTATGGTGACACGCTGGCACTGCTGGCCATCGTGGTGGTTACCTATGCCGATGGAAGATCAGAGATCATCGGTACCGACGAAAACTGGCATGTTAGCTCCGGTTTCATTCAGTTCTCCGAACTCTATGACGGAGAGAAACAGAATACGATGGCCATTCCCTCTGCCGCAACAAACGCTGTCCTGCTTGACCATGGCTTCGAAATGCTGGTTGCTCAGGAGAACGAGCCGGTTCGGTGCCTGTGCCGGCTGGATGCGGTTAAGGATTTCGTGGCCCCCAACGGAGACCATCTCATTGATTTCGGCCAAAACCTCACCGGCTGGGTAGAGATACAAATCACCGGCGTGCCCGGACAGAAGCTGACCATCCGTCACGCCGAAAGTTTGGATGAGAACGGGAATTTCTACACCGGAAATCTCAGCTTTGCCAAGGCAACCGATACCTACATTCTGAATGGTACGGATCAGCTTCTCCGGCCCCATTTTACATTCCACGGTTTTCGTTATATCTGCATCGAGGGTCTGGAAGAAGGACAGACTGCTGTGTTCACAGCCTGCCATCTGTCCAGTGACCTGCAGCAGACCGGAACCTTTTCCTGCTCTGACAAGCGTGTCAACCGCCTGCAGCAGAATATTCTCTGGGGTCAGCGGGATAACTATCTGGATGTCCCCACCGACTGCCCTCAGCGCAGCGAACGCCTGGGCTGGACGGGCGATGCAACAGCCTTTACTCCAACCGCTGCCTTCAACGAGAACATCATGCCCTTCATGTGCAAGTGGCTCCGGGATCTGGCCGCTGACCAGAATGAAGCAACCGGTATGGCGCAGGTGGTGCCGGATGTTCTGAGCGATGGATATAGCGGCGGTCAAAATGGCTCTGCGTACTGGGGCGATGCCGCAACGGTGGTTCCCTGGACGCTGTATCAGGTCTATGGAGATGTGGATGTTCTGCGGGAGCAGTACCCCAGTATGAAGATCTGGGTGGAATATGTCCGCCGGCAGTGCGGTGAGAATGGGTTGTGGCAGACGGGCTTCCAGTATGGTGACTGGCTGGGTCTGGACAGCGAAAGCTGCGGACTGTGCGATGAACGCAAGGGTGCCACCGATGACTATTTTGCTGCCAATGCCTGTTACCTGTGGAGCTTGCAGATTCTTTCGGATTCCGCCCGGCTTCTTGGATATGCCGAGGATGCAAAGCGGTATGCCGCGCTTCGGGAAACGGTTCTGACGGCTTTCCGGCAGGAATACTTTACCGCCACCGGGCGAATGGTCAGCGAAACCCAAACGGCTATGATTCTGGCCCTCTATTTTGACCTGATGGAGGAAAAGCACAGAGCCGCCATTGCGGACCGCCTGGAGACCAACATCAGTGCCCACAAGACCCATCTGACCACCGGATTTATCGGAACCCCCTATGCCTGTCTGGCGCTTTCCGATAACGGCAAACACGAAACCGCCGGGAAACTTCTGCTGCAGGAGGACAACCCCGGCTGGCTGTACGAGGTGAACATGGGGGCGACTACGGTTTGGGAGCGCTGGAATTCCATTTTGCCAGATGGCAGTTTCAATCCCGCCAATATGAACAGCCTGAACCACTATGCCTATGGTTCCATCGGCAACTGGATGTACAGCCGTCTGGCCGGTCTGCGGATTCTGGAACCCGGATACCGGAAATTCGCGGTAAAGCCCATGCTCATGAAGGGCATCACCTGGGTGAAGCTGTCCTTCGAAAGCGTCTACGGCACCATCAAGGCCGGTTGGCGCTGTGAAAACAGCAGGATTACGGTGGATGTCACCGTACCGGTGAACACCCAATGTGTTCTGACCCTGCCGGAGCGGGAAGAAGAAATTCTTCTTGGCAGTGGTTGCTATCATTATGAATATTCCACCGAAACCCGGTTGGAGCAGGAACGCTATACGCTCGAAACACCGCTCAAGACTATGTTCCACCACCCGGCGGCAAAGCCCCTGATGGATCAGTACATGCCCGGTATGGCTGAAAATCCCATGCTGGAATATGTGATGAACGAGCCGATTTCTGCGCTTCTTTCCTATGCCCCGGAGGCAAAACCCCTGTATGAAATGATTCTCACCGCAATGAACGACTCTGAAAAGTGAGGTAACACCATGGATGCAAACATTCAATCCATTTTAGCGAAAATGACTCTGGAAGATAAAATTTCTCTTTGCAACGGTGCCGATTTCTGGCATAGCAAGGCTATGGAACAATACGGGATCCCGGCCTTTACCATGTCTGATGGTCCTCACGGACTTCGTGTGCAGAAGGGAGACGCGGACATGCTGGGCGTGAACAACTCCGAGCCTGCAACCTGCTTCCCCACCGCCGTCACCGCCGCAAGCTCCTGGGATCCGGACCTGGTCAGTAGGGAGGGTAAAGCCATCGGCGAGGAGGGTCTCAGTCTTGGTGTGGATGTGGTGCTTGGCCCCGGTGTGTGCATGAAGCGGGATCCCCGCTGCGGCAGAAATTTTGAGTATTTCTCCGAAGATCCTTACCTCGCTGGCAAGCTTGGTGCCGCATGGGTTCAAGGTGCCCAGAGCACCGGCATCGGCACCAGCCTGAAGCATTTTGCCGCCAACAATCAGGAGTATAAGCGCTTCAACGGCAACAGCCAACTGGAAGAGCGCACCCTCCGGGAAATCTACCTGCCCGCATTTGAGGAGACTGTGAAGCAGGCCCAACCCGATACCGTGATGTGTGCCTATAACATGATCAACGGCGAGCACTGCAGTGACAGCAAAAAACTGCTGACCGACATCTTAAGAACCGAGTGGGGCTTCGAAGGTCTGGTAGTTACCGACTGGGGTGCTCTGTGTGACCGGGTCAAGGCCATGAACGCAGGCTGTGATCTCAGCATGCCCGGCGGCAGCAGCTATATGGAGGACTGGGTCGCTGAGGCCGTGCGCAGCGGGAAACTGCCAGAAAGCGCCGTCGATGCCTGCGCCGCCCGTGTCATCCGGCTGGCTCTGAAGAGCGCAAAGCTGCACAAGGGCAATGCATTTGATATGGACGCTCACAACAATGCTGCCAAGCAGGTTGCGTTGGGCGGTGCAGTGCTGCTAAAGAACGAGGAAAGAATCCTGCCTCTTGCCGATCTGGATGTGGTTCTCATCGGAGATATGGCGAAGAATATCCGCTATCAGGGTGCCGGTTCCAGCCATATTCAGCCCACGAAGCTTACAAGCCTTTCCGACGCCATGCCCGGTGTGAAGGTGGTTCCTTGCTGCGATGCCATGGGTGCTGTGACCGAGGATCGTCTAAAGGAAGCTGCCGCAGCTGCCAAAGCAGCAAAGACCGCCATCGTCTGTGCCGGCCTTCCCGATATTTACGAATCCGAAGGCTTTGACCGTGAGAATCTCCAGATGCCGGAAGGGCATGTGAAGATGATCGAAGCCGTGGCACAAGCGAATCCCAATACCGTGGTGGTTCTGTTCTGCGGAAGTGTGGTGGAGATGCCCTGGCTCCCGAAGGTGAAGGCCGTGCTGTACATGGGCCTTCCCGGTCAGGCTGGCGGCGAAGCTGCTATGGAGCTGCTCACCGGAAAGGTGTGCCCCAGCGGCAAGTTGGCAGAAACCTGGCCCATACGCTTGGATGATGTGCCCAGCCGGGAGTTGTTCGGCAAGAAGTACACGCATTATTCCGAGGGCATCTATATGGGCTACCGCTATTATGAAAAAGCAGGCGTCCCCGTTCGTTTCCCCTTCGGCTTCGGCATGAGCTACACAAGCTTCGCCTATGACGCGCTGAAAATCAAAGGAAGAGAGGTTACGGTTCAGGTCACCAACACGGGAGCCTGTGCCGGCGCTGAAGTGGTTCAGCTGTATGTGGCTGCTCCCCAAAACGGAATCCATCGCCCCGTCAAGGAGCTGAAGGGCTTCCGGAAGGTGTTTCTGACCCCCGGCGAGAGCCGTGAGGTCGCCTTTACACTGGATGACAGAAGCTTTGCTGTCTGGAATCAGGGTTGGGTCGTCCCCGGCGGCACTTACACCATTGCGGTAGGCGCTTCTTCCGCGGATATTCGCCTCAGCGGTAAGCTGGAAGTGGTGGGGAAAGCTGTTCCTGCCCCTGTTTGGCAGAACGGTTCCTGGTACGAAAATCCCAAGGGTCTGCCCTCCGACAAGGATTTCTGCGCCGCTATTGGCGGTGAGATTCAGCCGGAACCAGTCATCAAAAAAGGCCAGTTCACCATGGAAATGTCCACTATGGAAATGAAAGACAAATCCAAGGTTATGAACATGATGTACAAAGGGACGGAAAAGACCATTGCCCAGGCCTTTGGTGGAGTTGCTGATTATAGCAATCCCACTTTCCGCATGATGATGATGTCCGGAGCCGATGCGCCCCTGCGTGCGGCGGTGATTTCCAGCAGTGGCGCATTTCCTGCGAATGTTGCGGAAGGAATGCTGGAGCTTGCCAATGGTCACCCAATCCGCGGTTTGAAGAAAATGCGTCAAAAGTGATCCGAAACCTGTTCGGATGTATGAAATTCCTCCTTACATATCGATTTTTTATTCATGAGGATGATGATTATGAAAGCAACGCGCCTGAGAACGGAGTATTTGGAAAACCCAATTGGGATTGACATGGCGAAGCCCAGACTTTTCTGGAATTGTGAAGGTGGTGAAAAACAAACTGCCTACCAGATTATCGCAAAATGTAACGGCGAGATCGTGTGGAATACCGGAAAGGTTGCATCCTCCCGGATGACACATATCGTGTACGATGGCGCACCTCTGAAAAGCCGTAACCGTATCTATTGGAGCGTAAAGCTCTGGGATGAGAATGGCGTTGGCGGAGAGATTTCCACGACGTTTTTTGAGATGGGACTTCTGGAAAAGAGCGACTGGAAAGCCAAATGGATTTCAGGAGATTACAGAGTCAACAAGAAGGAACGTTACCCGGTTGACTGTTTCCGAAAAACGTTTTCTGTGCGGGATGTCCGGTCTGCCCGGTTGTATGCCACTGCCTGCGGTCTATATGAAGGCTGCCTCAATGGGAAAAGGATCGGTGATGTGGTTCTGGCTCCCGGACACACCAACTATCGCAAGCGTCTCCAGTACCAGACTTACGATGTTACAGATATGCTCCGCAGCGGTCACAACGAGTTGACATTCCAGCTGGCAGACGGTTGGTATCGAGGCAGTTGCGGCGCCTGGGGCCTTAAAAATCAATATGGTACCCAGACGAAGCTGCTGGCTCAGTTGGAGGTCACAGATAAGCAGGGGAATGTGACTCGCATCAGCACGGACGGAAGTTGGGACTGGTCCAATGATGGATCCATCCGGTTTGCGGACAACAAAGACGGCGAGGTGTACAACGCCAATTGCATACCTTCTTACAAGGGAAAGGCGCAGGAAACCACCCACAATGTTGTTCCCGTTGCTTCCAACAATGTGACAGTCGGCGAGCACGAAACACTGTCTGCTGCTCTAATTACGACCCCTGCTGGGAAGACAGTTCTGGATTTTCATCAGAACATTGCCGGTTACCTGTCCTTCCGGGTCAATGCGAAACGAGGGCAGCGAATTACACTTCGATACGGAGAAATGCTGGATGAAAACGGGGAGTTCACCCAGAAAAATATCCAATTATCCAACAAGAGCATTACCACGCCTTTGCAGCAGGTAGTATATACCTGTAAGGAGGGCCTGAACGAATACAAGACCCGGTTTGCTATCTTTGGCTTCCAGTATGTTCTGGTGGAGACGGATGTGGATGTGAAGCCTGAGGATTTCACTGCCATTGCTGTTTATTCCTCTATGGAGCGCACCGGTTGGCTGGAAACCTCTAACGACCTGCTGAACAAATTCGTGGAAAGCACCGTGTGGAGCACCAAGAATAACCATGCAGATCTGCCTACTGACTGCCCCACCCGGGAGCGCCATGGCTGGAGTGGTGATGCACAGATCTTCTGCTCCACAGCCAGTTTCTTCTTTTCCTATGCTCCTATGGCGCGGAAATATGAAAATGACCTGGTCGATACCCAGACCAAAGAAGGCTGCTTTACCCAAATCGCCCCCTATGGTGGTGTGGATGCCTACATGAAATCCATGAATGGCTCCGCCGGATGGTCGGATGCCGGTGTGTTTATTCCTTATGATATTTACCGGCAGTACGGCGATACGGCTATTCTGGAAAGCAATTATCCGGATATGGTTCGCTATGCTGCGTATAAAATCAAGACGCTTGGCAAGCACTATTTGACCGGTATTCCCACAGGTATCGACCGCAAATACCGCAAGTGGATCTCAAACTACGGTCAGTCCTACGGTGAATGGGCGGAGCCGGCGGATGTGAAGGATTTTGCCATTTCCGAGTTCGTCAGCCCCCACCCGGAGGAAACCACAGCTTACATCGTTCTTTTGATGGAACGTATGAGAGAAATTGCCAATCTTCTGGAAAAATCGTCGGATGCGGAACGATATGCCCAAATCGGAGAAAAGGTACGGGAGGGCTATCAGCATCTGGTGGAGGCGCCTAAATTCAGCCTGGATACCGACCGGCAGGCAAAGCTGGTGCGTCCGCTGCATCTGAAGCTGCTGAACGAGCAGCAGACCGCGTATGCAAAGCAGCGGCTGTTAAAAGCACTGGACAATTACGGTTGGCGGCTGGGAACAGGCTTCCTCTCCACCCCCTTCATTTTGGATGTGCTGACGAATATGGACATCGAATATGCCTATCGACTTCTGGAAAACGAGGAGCTGCCCGGCTGGCTGTGTATGCCCAAGCAGGGTGCCACTACCATCTGGGAAAACTGGGAAGGGCCCAATACCGACAAGCCTGCATCCTTGAATCACTACTCCAAGGGCGCCGTATGCCGTTGGCTCTTTGATACCATGTGTGGCATCCATGTGGATGGAGAGAATCATTTCACCATCGCCCCCCAGCCCGGTGGACAGTTTACCCACGCAACGGCAAGCTATCAGAGTATCTATGGTCTTGTGGAGAGCGGATGGAAGAAGACAGAAACAGGATTTGTATTCACGGTAGCTGTCCCTGTGAACTGCACCGCATCCATTCATCTGCCGAATGGCCGGAAAGTTACCCAGAGCAGCGGCGCCCAAGTTTATACCATCTAAAGAGGGGGACACGATGAGTATCTTACATTCCGTTGTAAACAAAGCCCTCAAATCCGGGAAACGTGTATACAATCCACAAAATCCCATGGATTATGCCGCTGTCCGAGCCAAAGAGTTGGAGCAGAACAAGAATGCATCCGCTCCAAAATCGGTAGCCATTCAGGAAGCTGTTTTGGGTGGTGTCCCGGTAGAGAAGCTGACCTGCCCCGGGAACCCCGAGGATCGGATTGTTCTATATATTCACGGCGGCGGATTTGTGGTTGGAAGTGTCAAAACCCGCCGGGCCTTCACAGGCTACATAACCGACAAATTGGGCTGCAATGTTCTGGCGGTGGAGTACCGTCTGGCTCCGGAAGCGCCCTTTCCGGCTGCCCCTCAGGATTGCTTTGCGGTATATCAGGCACTGATTCAGGAGTACGACCCCCAAAAGGTTGTGATTCTGGGAGAAAGTGCCGGAGGGAATCTTGTGCTGGCAACCCTGCTGCAGATCAAAGAGGCGGGGCTGCAGCAGCCTGCGGCGGCGGTGTGCATCGCTCCCTGTGTGCAGTTTGATGAAGTATTCCCCAGCTACACAGAAAACGCCGAGAAGGATGCCATTGTAGCCAATCTTTCTGAGGAAGTCTTTGATATGTATTTGCAGTCAAAAGACAACCCCCAAAATCCTCTGTTTGCGCCCTACTATGGAGACTTTATCGGTTGCCCGCCCATCTATCTGTGGGCATCCACAGCGGAAATTCTGCGAGATGACAGTGTAAAACTTTACGAGAAGCTGAGAAAGGCCAGGCATTCCTGTAATCTCTACCTGCGAAATGGTATGATGCACACCTGGATGATCGTTCCCTATTTCCCGGAATCCCAAAAAGATCTGAAGCGGCTAAAGGCGCATCTGGAGGACGCATTTTCCGGGAAATTTCTATTGGAGGATGACATTGTCCGGCTGAAATAAAGAAGTGTCTTGCGTGAAGCATCAAATGGCGGTCTGTGAGGCGGTGTGAAAAAAGGGCATTCCCACTGGTTGGGAATGCCCTTTTCTCTACCGAAATGCAGCGGACACCGGAGAAGCAGACCCTATTGGCTGTCTCTGTATTTCTTTGGTGTGAAGCCGTATTTTTTCTGAAAGATGCGGTGGAAATAGCTCAGGTTGCTGTAGCCTACCGCCTCACCCACTTCATCCACGCCCAGGGAGGTATGTTTCAAATAATAGGCCGCTTGGGTCAGTCGTTTTTCCTGAAGCAGTTCTTTATAGGTTCTGCCTGTCCGGCGTTTGACTTCCCGACTGAGCCAGCAGAGGTCATAGTGAAGCGTATCCGCAATTTCTGTCAGGCTTCCAGTGGAGTAGTTTTCTTCAATATAGCGCAGTACCTTCACAATCGCCGCTTCTTCCAAAGATCCGGACACCAATCTATCCGTATAGTTCAGCAGCTGCATAAACAGAAGACCCATGGTGGTTTGGCAGATCATACGCCGGTTAGGGGCGGCACCTCGCAAAAGCGTCCAGATCAGGTTCTCTATCAGATTTTGAATGGGCAGCACATCCGCAATCTGAAAATACAGACAGTTGGCGTTGCCGCCCCGCAGACTGTCCACAATGAATTTCCGAAGGGGCGTTTCTTCTTCATCCAGCATTTCCAGAGCCTTGTCAAAAAACTGGGGCAGGATGATAAAATTTACCGCAATATCGTTCTCTCCCGCGGGCAGGATTTCCTGTCGTGCGCCTTGCCCAAGGAACAGAAGTTCTCCCGGCTGCAGCGTAATGCGCTTGCCATTTGCGATATGAGTAGTGGTTCCGCAGCACATGTAGACCACTTCCACATAGTTGTGACTGTGTTCCGGAAAATGGGCAAATCGTGTATGGGGACGGATGTCAATGAGCCGTCCGCTGTCCAGCAGTTTTTTTGCGTCTATGACATCCGAGTTTGCCTCCATGTAGATGCCCCGCTGGATCTCATCCATACCACTGAGCAGGGAGCGTTCTTCCGGGCTGATTACACGCAGCATATCCAATAGTTCTTTCTGAATCATTTCTATCACCCTTGGTTATCGTACCACAGCAGGGCTTATTTTGCAATGCAAATAAGGACACTTTTTTAGTCAAATGCGGTTCTACATTTTTTGCTGTTTCTATGGTTAAATAGCTTCGGGTGATGAATATGAAATACGCGCTTGCCATTGACATTGGCGCATCCTCCGGGCGGCATATTGTGGGCTGGCTGGAAGATGGCATAATCCAAACGAAAGAAGTATACCGCTTTCCCAACGGTGTCACGGAACAGGATGGACACCTGATCTGGGACATTGACGCTTTGCTGGGCTATGTGAAGTCTGGCATTGCAGAAGCAAAAAACCAGTTTCCTGATATTGCGTCTCTTTCCATCGATACCTGGGGTGTGGACTATGTTCTATTGAAGGGCGACGAAGAAGTCCGACCCGTGTATGCCTACCGAGACAGCCGCACGGAAGCCGTCATTCCCAAGGTTCACGAGAAGATGCCCTTCTCTCAGCTGTACCGTCACACTGGCTGCCAGTTCCAGCCCTTCAATTCCATCTATCAGCTCTATGCGGACAAAGCTGCCGGGCGGATGGAAGGAGTTACGGATTTCCTGATGATCCCGGAATATCTGATGTACAAGCTCTGCGGTATCAAGGCGAGGGAGTTCACCAATGCCACCACCATGGGCATGGTCAATGCCCAGACCGGCGAATTTGACGAAACCATCATTCAAAACCTGGGTTATCCCCGGCATCTGTTCCCCAAACTGTGTCAGCCGGGGACAGTCATTGGTCAGTACCAGGGAATTCAAGTCGTACTGTGCGCGACCCATGATACCGGCTCCGCCGTGGAGGGCATTTCCATGGATGGGAATCACCCCTACATCTCCTCCGGTACTTGGTCACTTTTGGGTGTCAAAACGCCAAAGCCCATTACGGACGAAGGAAGCCGGAAAGCCAACTATTCCAATGAAGGCGGCGTTGGCTACAATCGCTATCAGAAGAACATCATGGGAATGTGGCTGGTCAACGAACTGCGGCGAGATCTGTGTCCCGACATGCCCTTCCCGGAAATCGTCAAAGCTGCCGAGGAAAGCGATTGTGAATTGCTGGTGGATGCCAATGCACCGGAGTTCCTTGCGCCGAAAAGTATGAAGCAAGCCTTTGACAAGGCGACAGGTGGCAGGCTTGTTACTGTGGGTGACTACTTCCGCTGTGCCTATCGCAGTCTGGCCATCAGCTACCGGGATGCGCTTTCCGAGCTGGAGCGTAATACCGGTGAACAGTATGAAAAGCTGTACATTGTGGGTGGGGGTGCGAAAAATCGGTTCCTCAACCGTCTGACGGAAGAAGCCACCGGAAAGCAGGTCATTGCATTGCCCATCGAGGCTACCGCTATGGGCAATTTGAAAATACAGTTGGAGGGAAAGAAATGTTAGTTGAAACCAAGGCAAGAATCGGCGTATTCGCCATTGCGCTGGGTGCCTATCTGCCCCAGTTCCCCAGTCTGGTCCCCGAATTCGAGAGCCAGTACGAGGCATTCAAGAAGACCCTGCCGGATACCGTAGAGATCATCGACGGCGGCATCGTCACCACCAAGGAGCTGAGTGCCGCTGCCGGTGACAAGTTCCGGGCCGCTGACGTGGATCTGGTCATTATGCAGCTGCTGACCTATGCCACATCCTACAACATGCTTCCTGCTGTCCGGGACTTGAACGTTCCTGTGGTGCTGGTGAACCTTCAGAAGAAGAAGGTTCCCGACTATGCAAACACCGACACTGCCACCTGGCTGGGGGAACTGTACGCCTGCGGCGCAGTGGGCGAGATGGTGGCTGATCTGGAGCGGGCGAGTAAGCGCCACGCCGTCATCACCGGTGTAGTGGAAGGCGGAGACCCTGTTGCCCAGGCGGAAATTGAAGACTGGTGCCGTGCCGCTCAGGTGCGCCGCCGCTTCCGGGATACGAACCTTGCCCAAATTGGTCGGCCCTATCCCGGCATGATGGATCTGTATATTGACGAAACCAACCTCTACCACCGGATGTGGCTGTACACCAAACAGTTCGACTGGGAGAAGATGTGGGCCATCGCTGACAATATTACCGACGAAGTTGCTATCCGCACCAAGGCCGAGGATATTCTAAACACCTTCGATATCGAGGGCGGTGCCACTGTGGAAACCGTCTGGGACATGGCACGGTATGTGGTTGCCTTTGAGCAGTGGGTGAAGGAAGAACAGATCGCCTTTGTAGCTTCCCACTATGACGGCTTTGCCCAGGGCATTGCCGGTAAGCTGGATTCCATGCTGATTCCTGCCTTCTCCATGCTGATTAAGCAGGGAACCGCTTGCGCCGTGGAGGGCGATATCAAAGTTGCCATGGCCATGAGCATTCTCAAGACCATTTCCGGCACCGGGCAGCTCAGCGAAATGTATTCCATCGACTTTGACAAGGATATCTGCATCATTGGTCACTCCGGCTCCGGCGATGCTGATTTCTCTCAGGCGAAGAAGCCCACCATGAAGATTGTACCCGTGTTCCACGGCAAGACTGGCGGCGGCTACCTGACCCAGTTCTATCCCCCGGTTGGGGATGTGACCTATCTGGGCATTACCCAGGACAGGGACGGACACTTCAAGTTCGTGGTGGCAGAAGGTGTCAACGAAGAAGGCCCCATCTTCACCTTCGGCGATACCAACATGCGTACCCGCTTTACCTGCGGCGCAAGGCAGTTTGTCAACCGCTGGAGCGAAGCTGGCCCCACCCACCACATGGCTGCCGCTGTGGGCCGACACATCGATACCATTTTGAAGGTCGCAAAGATTTTCAATGTCCCCGTGGACATTGTAACTCGATAAATAAACTATTATCTGGAGGTAACTTATTATGGCTGTCAATCGTTTTGTTCTGAATGCAATTTCCTATCATGGCAAGGGGGCCATCCAAGAAATTCCCGGTCTGGTTTCCGCCAAGGGCTGCAAGAAGGCTTTCATCGCTTCCGACCCCGATCTGGTGAAGTTCGGTGTTACCAAGAAGGTCACCGACCTGCTGGACGAGGCTGGCATGGCTTACGAGGTCTACTCCGACATCAAGCCTAACCCCACCATTGAGAACGTCCAGTCCGGCGTGGCTGCTTACAAGGCATCCGGTGCCGACTACATGATCACCAT
>JBJDYH010000328.1:0-1637 GCA_051867135.1 Faecousia sp.
TAAAATCCACATCCGCACCAAACGGGCGGGTCAAGACCCGCCCCTACAAAGGGTTAATGTATCACCGCACCCCTGTAGGGGCCGGTCTTGACCGGCCCGAACCCTTAAACCCACCGCCGCAGTAAACCGGATGCAGCTACCCTCTCAGTCAGCATAGCTGACAGTTCTGGAATTATGGTATGATTGCCACCGGCAATCATTAGGATTTGGATTCGCTGCGCGACGCACCGCCCATAGGGAGAGCCGGACGAGCAATGCTCGCCCCTACAAACGGTATGTTAAATTTATAATCATCCTTGCTGAGGGAATTCGATGGGTACATTTGAAATTAGAAAGTAGTGGCAATTTGGATCAGCATTTGGGTACACTTTTCCATATCCTCTACGGGGATATACTCGAAGCGGCTGTGGAAATTGTCGCCGCCGGTACACAGATTGGGGCAAGGCAGACCCATATAGGAAAGCCGTGCGCCGTCAGTACCGCCACGGATAGGCACTACCTTGGGGGTGATCCCGGCGTTCGTCATAGCTTCCTTGGCCCGGTCTACTACATACATACAGGGCTGGATTTTTTCCAGCATATTGTAATAGCTATCCTTGATAATAAGCTCTACGGTACCCTCGCCGTATTTCCTGTTCAGCAGAGCAGCAATATCCTCCAGCAGCGCTTTCTTGACACGGAAAGCGGACATATCATGGTCACGGATGATATAGCGCAGAGTGGTTTCCTCCACGCAGCCGGAAATCCCGGTCAGGTGGAAGAAGCCCTCGTACCCTTCCGTATACTCCGGGCGCTGGGCTGCCGGCAGCAGAGACTGCAATTCCATAGCAATAAGCTGGGAGTTCACCATCTGGTTTTTGGCAGAACCGGGGTGAATATTCCGGCCATGGACAACCACCTTGGCAGAAGCGGCGTTGAAATTCTCATATTCCAGCTCCCCTATGCTTCCGCCGTCTACCGTATAGGCATAGTCGGCGGCGAAGCCCTGAACATCGAAAAGGTCAGCGCCCCGGCCAATCTCCTCGTCGGGAGTAAAGGCGATTTTGACGGTACAGCGGCGCAGGCGCAGCTTCATAAGCAGCTCCGCGGCAGACATGATCTCAGCAACACCGGCCTTATCGTCAGCGCCCAAAAGGGTTGTTCCGTCGGTAACAATCAGGTGCTTGCCAATGTGGTTTTTCAGAGCGGGATAGTCCTTTTCCCTCAAATAAATGCCCTTTTCCTCATTCAGGCAGATATCCTCTCCGGTATACGCAACAATTTTCGCCTGAACATTCTCGCCGGAAGCATCCGGGGCGGTATCCATGTGGGCAATCAGACCGATGGTTGGCAGGGCGGGGTCGCCGGGGATGGTGCCGTACACATAGCCGTTATCGTCCATCCGGGCATCCGAAATGCCCATGGCCAGCATTTCTTCCACCAAAGCCTGACCCAGCAGCCGCTGTTTGGGGGTAGAGGGGCAGGTTTCGGAAGCTTCGTCCGACTGGGTATCCATTCTTACATAGCGCAAAAAGCGTTCTACAACAGGGTTCATACTGTCTCCTTTAGAATAAGGGCGGGGTCTCCCCCGCCCTTTTGTGATTTACTTGGCAGCCTTGACCAGCTCAGCGGTATCCTGAGCAATCATCAGCTCTTCG
>JBJDYH010000329.1:0-6473 GCA_051867135.1 Faecousia sp.
GCTCTGCTTCTTGAAGCTCTTGATTTTGGCCTTTCGCTCGGCTCTGGCAGTGATGCTGTCCAGCAGGGCGTAGTCCAACCGCAGGAAAAGAAAAATCGCCGTACTCAGCAGAATGAATACGGCGCAATAGAGAAGTGTTAAGTTGTTCATGCACAGTCCTCCCCAACAGCACCGGGGAAGAGTCGCTGGAGCATTTGCTCGGATGCGCCATTATCTCTCATGCGGCTGTAGAGATGCGGAGAGATGCATCCGACACGCTGGTGCTCGCCAACGACCTTTGTCACTCTCCCCAACCCATCTCGGACGGTATCCTTCACCTGAAAGCGATACAGGGTCTGGCCAACCACATGACCGTTCTCCTGACCAGTTCCCTCGAAGATCTCCATAATTTTTCGGGAGCCATCCTTGAGCTGCTTGGCAAACACTATGATCGGCCAAGCTCCTACACAGTCGGACATGAGGATCTCGTCGGTCTGCTGTACATCAGCCATGTGGCAGAGAGAAACCAGCCGGCGATAACTATCCTTTGCGCTATCTGCGTGGAAGGAAGTCAGGATGGTATGCCCGGTCTGACCAGCACTCATGGCCTGGTAGACAGCTCCATCACGCACCTCGGCAGGGACGATCAGGGACGGGTGATAACGCAGTGCGCCTTTGATCAGGTCGAACATGGTGACCTTAACGGGCGACTCCTGTGTCAGGTTGGATACCACACGGGCCGGTCGGTTATTGGCCACATCGTACCTGATGAGGTTAAGCTCCTGGGTGTCTTCGATCACATACACACGGTTGTTGTGATCCTCATTCTCGGTGATGTACTGATTGATGAGGAAGGACTGCAGAGCAGACTTACCTGCGCCGGTACCGCCAGCCAAGCCCACGGAGGTGTGGTTGCAGAGGCAAAGCGTCAGGAAGTCCAACATGTCCGAACTGGCAGTGCCTGCGGCGATGAGCATCTCTCTGGTGATGCGGTTCTTGATCTGCTTTCGGATGGAAGCCGTCACGCCCAACTCAGCAGGGACAATCGGCGGAATAGTGGCTGTGATACGGGTGCTGGAGCCGATGTGACTGTCCACCTGCGGTGTCTGTGCATCCAGCAGTTTGCCGCCCATGCGCACCATACGCTTGATGATGTCCAGTGCTGCCTCCGGAGAGGCAAAGGCATCTGCATCGTACAGGAACTCGGTGCCGGAAGCTCGGACGATCTCCACCTGGTTGTAAGCATTGATGTTGATCTCCTCGATGGTGGGGTCTTGCAGGTAGCGGGTGAGGATGCCCAGACAAGCCATATCCTGATAGATACGCTCCACCAAAGCATCACGGTCATAGTCCATACCAGCCATGTACTCGGTGGTATATTTCAGGATCAGCGTTTTCAGAGTCTGGACGGCAGAGGGATCGTTCAGAGCAGCGCCCAGTTCTTCGGAATGGTTTAAGGCGATGGAAGAGCGGACGCTTTCCAGTACGCCCAAGTAGTCTGCTGCGCTCGTTTCCACCCTCGGCCCGTCGTGGTTTTTCGCCTGGATGATAGAAAGAAACTCGTAGGTCGAGATGCTCATTTGGGTTCCTCCTTCCCATTCAGAATGGTGCAGATCTTGTCGATCCGCTGAGTGTACTTGCGCATGATTTTGCCGTTGCCCTGATACAGTGTCCTTTTGGCAATCTGGATCACACCGGCATTGCTGATGTGAGGCAGCCAGACTTCAGGGATCACATCCAGCATGGTGTGCAGAGTGCGGTAGTCAAAGGCATCGCTGACCTCGGCGCAAATCTGGCAGACATTGCTCTCGACGGCTTCAATGGCACGGTGATAGGCTTTGTACCAAAGTACGGCTGCGCTGTTGGCACCGGACATCATAAACACATGCTCTGCCGACCCGATGGCTCGTGCGGCAAGTTCACTGCCGGTGTGAGAGGGACAATCTACAATGACCACATCGAACAGGCTGTCGGCCTGCTTGAGGATGTTCCGAGCCGACTCGCTGGACAGGTCTTCGCCAAAGGCATCGTTGTCAAAGGGAGCCGCCAAAACATAAAGCAGATCATCCACTGTATGGACGATCTGCTTCAGAGACTCCTTGAGCTTGCTTGCGGCGACCAGACTTTTCTCTCTGACGATCTGGACATTGAGCTTGGCAGCCAGCTCACTATAAAGTTCGGGGGAAATCAGGCACACCGATTGCCCACTGCGGGAGAGAGCAAAGGCCAGGTCGATGGCAAGTGTGGTTTTCCCGCTCTGAGGCGGCCCCCATACAGCGTTGATTCCCATGCGCTTAACCTCCTGTCCTCTGGAGTGTCAGATGAAGCGCTTCCATTCGCTCCAGACGAATGAGGGTTTGTGCCTGGGTTTCGGTGCAGCGGAAGACGACAAAGGCCGGCTCAAAGTCAAAGTCGGTATCGTCATCCTCGGTGGCTTCTGCCAGTGCTGTGTCCAACTGTGCCAGCGACTCCAGTTCGGCGTTCAGGACATCATAGACATACATGGAGGACAGGACTTTCTGCACGGAGTATGTCTTGTCCTCGTTTTCGATGCATTCATGCACATCCACGATATGACCGCCGCGAAGAACGCTTGCCACACCAGCGGACGAGCTGGGGAAAGATACGCTGACGAGGCAGTATCCGTTTTCAAGCCCCTTGGTTTGCTCCGCTACCAGCTTCTGATACTCTTCCTCTGTGATCAGTCGAGAGGTGGTCAGGAATTCCCCTGCGTACAGATTCTCGCTGGCTACCAGTCCGATGGCATCGGCCTCTATCTGCACGACGCTGTTCGGCAGGCCGTAGGCGCCCACATCTGCGGTGGTCAGCATGTCACCTGTGATGATTGTCCCAACAGGGACGTCCTCGCTCAGCTTGACCGCCTTTGCAATGTCTGCACGAGAGGCATAGAAGCGAGGAAGGAGCAGGAAGGCAATCGCCGCAGCCAGCAGGATGCAAACGATGCCCAAGGTGATTTTGCTTTTAAATACTTTGCCCATGCGTACCTCCTCTTACATTCCGATGATGCCCCAGATATACATAGGCGCAGTCAGAGTGAAGACGAGGCAGGCAAACAAAATGGCAGGAGCTGTCCACTCGAACTGACCGCTCTTCCGATAGTCGAAGTAGGCCATGCCCAGCTTCGCAAAGAAGAATACGGCCAGAATCAGGTCGATGGCGGGGAATACCACATTGTTGACCACAGTCTTGATCTGACCAGAGGCAGTAGTCCAGGTGTTTTCCACGGCACCTGCGACATCGCCGGTGCCGGCAGCGAGAGCGGTGGTGGCCATAAGGCCACACACCGCCAATGCCACCACAAGGATGGAGATCACTTTCTTGTGCTTAGTCATGGTAAATACCTCCTTCTGGTTTTACATCTGCTGACTCATGCCGGGAGCATTCCTCTCCAGTTCTGCCATCTGCTGCTCCAAAGCCTGCTCATAGGCTTCCTTGACGGCATCGTACAGCTCGGTGCGTGCCTCTGCCGTGATGGGATGGAAGGTGTCCGTGTACTTCTTCTCCCCGCCGGAGGTGTAGGAGCGGAAGGGCATGTTCACCCGAATCTCATCATCCTTTGCGGTGATACGAATATCGTGTACCGCGAAGGCGTTTCCGATCGTCGCGCTGGCAAAAGCTTTGGTGGAGCTGTCGCCATCCAGCAGTTTGTCGATTCTCACTTTGATATCGACGGGATTGGTCTTCTGAGTGTTTTCCATAGTGCATTCCTTTCTTTTTCTTCATTGCATTACCTGTACGGAGCCAGCATCGACCGGGCCGATTTTCTGGCCTGAGTTGAGTTTATCAAGCTGCTCTCTTGCCCAGTCAGGGAGCAACTCATCCTTAAGAACCCCGAGAAAATCCTCACGGTTCCAACGGACATTATCTTCGCCGTCACCAAGGCACGTTGCGTAAACTGCTCGGCCCACTGCGGAAGGTGAGCAGCCAAAACCGCTTGTGGCGACCCAGAGTTGGTTTTCTTGCGACCAGTAGGACTCTTTCAGAGTGCTGGGCTTCATAACCAGAACTTTGCCTTTCAGCTCTTGCCAAATGGTGTCGCAATCCTCTGCTTCAAAGAGATGCAAGCTGGAGTATGCATCTCGTACCACATGGAGAAATCCATTTACAACAGCTGGATGACTGTCCACGGCAAAGCGGAAATTGTGTTCCGCATCTGGCATGACACCTTGCTTTTCAGCCCAGGCTCTATTGCTGGGGTCAAATCGTCCATCATCGGACTTTTCCATTACCGTGTTTGCAAGAACATGCTGAACTCGCTTAAACCCATACCTATCGAGGATGTCTTGGACACAGTCGGTAGAGAGTCGAAAGCCATCGAAGTTCACACGAATTGCTTCTTCGATGGCTTCCTTACACATGATGTTTTGTACCTGGCTGTCAACCCACTGACTAACCTCATTGAGCTTGTTTGCCTCTGCAAATGAATAGGGGTAGATGTGGGGGTAATTGTGTTGCACTGTCATCCCTCCCTTGATGCCTGATAAGGATCTCATGCCTTGCCCTGCGTGAGCTGCATGCTCAGATAGACGAGAGCATCACGCTGTGCCTCGGTCGGCAGGGATGTCAAAAACTCACGAAGTGCATTGGTTGACACGGGCTGCTCGGCGTGGTCGGCATCTTTGCAGTTGTCGCAGATTTTCTCGCGTTTGATAATGATTTCATCGCCTTCGCATCGGAAACTGACCAAATCGTTGGGGTGAATCCCCATTTTCACACGAAGCTCATACGGAACGGTAGTGCGACCTCTCTTGCCAAGAATGCGGTAGATTTTGTCCATTACATTTCCCTCCTGTGTTATTCGTCGCTGTGGGCCATGCAGATACCAAGAATCTTACAGAACAGCGGACAGTTGCTGCAGAGTCCTTCGCTGGCATGATTGACGTCGTTGCCGCCCGATTCTTCCTCTTCGGTGAAGATGCGAATTTTGATAGCACCATCCGAAAAGTAGGTTTCGATGACTGTGTCATCATTGATCCCAAGTTCTTCGATGAGATCAGGTTCGAGATGGATATTGAACTGAACCATTTGTCATTCCTCCATATAATCAGATTTGAAATCAAACAGAGTCAGCTGACTACTCTGTTCATAGAGATAGAGTTGCTTTTCTGCTGCTTGCTTTTCTAAGTCGTAGTTAGCAATCAGCAGTTCCTCATAGAGTGCGCCTGCTTCCTTTGCTTGCTTCATAGAGTGCAGGCGAGTCTGGACGAAGGTGTCAAACCCTCGTTTTTCGGCCAGCTCCCGAATGTACGGGTCGTTGTTGTAGGTGATGAGGAACTTGGCTTCTCCGTGGTACTGCTGGTTGACCTCGTTCATAAAGCCGAAGAGGATATCATGTTGCTCTGAGTCGAAGTTGGCTTTTGAGTACATGCCCTCAGTTCCTTTGTATGGCGGGTCAAGCAGGATGAAGCTCCCTGGGCAGGCAGCGTAGGAAATCACATCCTTGTAGTCACGGTGCAGGATGGTAGCGTCCCGAATGCGGTTGTATGCGCTCATTAAGCGAGGCAGGCGCTGAGACATATCTCTCCTGGCAATTCCGAAAGTTTGTCCGGTAGAAGAAAAGCTGTAGACCTGATTCTCAAAGAATGCAGCCGCATTTTGGATGTCCTCCCAGCTGGCTTCATGAACGATGCGAGCTGTTTCGATTACATCGTCCAGGATGTTAGGGACATTTCTGAGCCGTTCCTTGTTCTGCTTGAATACGAGTTCGCTGTTGATAGACAAGAAGAGCCGACCTAACAGGTAGGCCAACTTCTCGTTGTCTTGAATCACTCGAAAGAGATTCACAAGGTCGCCGTTGTAGTCGTTGAGGATCTCTTTCTCTGCTCTTGACTTTCGGAAGAATACCTCTGCGCTACCCATGCAAGGCTCGATGTAGACACTGTGTTTCGGCATCACGGTCAGGATGGTATTCACGATGCAGCTTTTGTTTCCGGTGTAGGGGAGTGGGCTGGTGGATGCCGACAATTTCTATGACCTCCTTTCCGAGGCCATCCTGTGGTATGGACATCGTTAGAAAGCAAAAAGGTCGTTTTCTATGTGCGGATAATCCATACACACAAAACGACCTTCTCAGTTTTCCTTATTCAATTGTTGGGGCCATCTCTCGCCCAAAACCAGTTGTTCTTAATACCCATAAGCGCCTCCTTTAGCTTACTAAAGTGGTCTGTTTCATTTTATAGAACAGACCACTTTGTTTACAAAAAATTCACAATTAGGGCAATAAAAAAAGGGCCGATTCCTCGAAATTTCTTCGAAAAATCGGCCCAAAACGATGAGGGTGGCGGTTCATGTCCTGTCACAAACCCCTGATATTCACTTGGTATCTTTTTTTCGCAACCTCAAAAATGGGTACGAAAAAACCTTAGAACCGTTGCGGCTCTAAGGTTTTTCGCGTCCGTATCTATTTTGGTAGGACTTTATGGTTGCGGGGACAGGATTTGAACCTGCGACCTCCGGGTTATGAGCCCGACGAG